>JAZKHF010000058.1:0-4072 GCA_040385545.1 Pseudomonadota bacterium | reverse complement strand
GGTCGCCTTGCGTGACGAACGCCAGGTTGGCCCTCGCTCCAATGCCCCCGGAGCGAGGGCCTTTTCATGACATGCCGGGGGCATGTGATGAAAAGGCCCTCCTTTCCGTTCCAAAAGACGGGCGGTCAGGCTAAGCCCCGCCGCGTGACCCGTATCAAGATTGCCAGCTGGAACATCAATTCGGTCCGCGCGCGGTTGCCGATCGTCGAACGATTCCTGACCGAGGAAGCGCCCGACGTCCTGTGCCTGCAGGAAACCAAGGCGCTCGACAGCGTCTTCCCGGCCGAGCTGTTTCACAAATTGGGCTACGTGCACCACAAGCTCAACGGGCAGAAGATGCACCATGGCGTGGCGATCCTGTCCAAGCTGCCGCTGCATGACGAGGGCCGCCACGACTGGCAGGACAATGGCGAGGCGCGGCATGTCGGGGTGCGGCTCGACTGCGGAATACGGCTGGAGAATGTCTATATCCCCGCGGGTGGCGATGTTCCGGATCGGGAGCTCAATCCAAAGTTTGGACAGAAACTCGATTTCATCGAACGGATGACCAAATGGTCGGAAGGGCTGGCAGAACCGACATTGATCGTCGGCGATTTCAACGTCGCGCCGCTCGACTGCGATGTGTGGAGCCACAAGGCCTTGGTCGACGTGGTGAGCCATACGCCGATCGAGATCGCCGCGCTCAAGCGCCTCCAACAGGCACATGACTGGGTCGATCTCGGCCGCAAGTTCATCCCCGCGCCCGAGCGCTGCTTCACCTGGTGGAGCTATCGGTCGCCGGATCATACTGCCAATGATCGCGGGCGACGCCTCGACCATATGTGGGCTAGTCCGAGCCTGGCCGATCAAGCGGTGGCGCACCAGGTGCACGAGCCGTGCCGCTCGTGGGAACGACCATCGGACCATGTGCCGCTGATGGTGGAGCTAGAGATTTGAAGATTGCCCCGCTCGAAGCCGCGATTGCCGCGCTTCGGGGCGGACGCGGCGTTCGGGTAGGCGGGCTGACGATTTTGTCGGTCGAGACAGGTACCGCGGCGATGTTGGTGCTGGCCGATCCGGAGGGAAAGGCGGCAATACTCATCAGCGGCCAGCGAGGGGCCGCGCTCGGACTGAGAAACCAGCGCGACGCCGTTCCAAGTTCCCCGATCAAGATTGCGCGGCGCGAGTGGCTGACCCTCGATCTGGTGCAGGCGATCGCCGATCCAGGTCAGGACATGGATCGCTTCGTGCCGGGGCCGTTGACGGTCGAGCCGGTCGGCGATGAAGCGGAGGCTAGCGCCGCGCTTCGATTGGCGCGTTTGGCGGGCCTGTTGCCAGCACTATGGCTGGTCGCCCCAAGCGAGATTGCTGCTACCGAAGTCATGCCAGACGACATCTTTCAGCCCGCGAGCGCCGTGATCGCGGCGCGGGCGCGTCTTCCGGTCGAAGGCGTGGGCGAATCGCAGATGGTCGCGTTCCGCGAACCCGCGACCGGGGCCGAGCATGTTGCGTTGCTGATCGGGGCCGCGGGCGGCGAGCCGCCACTGGTCCGGCTGCACAGCGAATGTCTGACCGGCGATGTGTTCGGGAGCCTGAAATGTGATTGCGGACCGCAGTTGAAGGAAGCGCTTCAGTTGATCGCGCAAAGCGGCGGCGGGATCCTGCTCTATCTTCGTCAGGAAGGGCGCGGAATCGGCCTCACCAACAAGATCCGCGCCTATGGCTTACAGGATCGCGGGCTCGACACGGTCGATGCCAATCGCCGGCTGGGTTTCGCCGATGACGAGCGGGATTATGCCACCGCCGCATCGATGTTGCGCGCACTCGGTACCGACAAGGTTCGACTGCTGACCAACAATCCAGCCAAGGTCGCGGGGCTTGAGGCGGAGGGGATCGCCGTGGTCGAGCGAGTCGCACACCATTTGCCGGTCAATCCGCACAATGCCGATTACATTGAGACCAAGCGCCGCCGCAGCGGGCATTTGGACTAAGCGAACAGCGCCGATCCGACGCGGATGTGGGTGGCGCCCAAGAGAACCGCCGCCTTGTAATCTACGCTCATTCCCATCGATAATCCGGTGACGTCATGGCGCCGGGCCAACTCACTGAGAAAGGCAAAGAAAGGCGCGGGCTCAAGGCCGGCGGGAGGGATGCACATCAGCCCGGCCACCGGCAGCGGCGATGCGCGAACCTGCGCCAGAAAGTCCCCCAGCTCGGCAGGTATGACCCCACCCTTTTGCTCCTCCTCGCCGACGTTGACCTGGACGAAGCAGTCGGGAAATTTCCCAGCTCTGGTTCCAGCCTCGACTAGCGCGTCGAACAGCGAAACGCGGTCGAGCGAATGGATTGTGTCGAACAACTCGATTGCTTCCGCTGCTTTATTGGACTGCAGTCGACCGATCATATGGAGTCTGAGACCCGGATGCGCGGCGCGCAGGGCAGGCCACTTCGAGGCCGCCTCCTGCACCCGGCTTTCGCCGAAATCACGCTGCCCCGCCGCGATAAGTGGGGTAATTTCGTCCGCTGAATGGGTCTTGGTGACGGCAACTAGCGTCACTTCCGCAGGCGCGCGCCCTGCCTTTCTCGAAGAGGCACTAATCGACTCGCGCACCGCATCGAGCCGAGAGTCAGACATTCAGCTTAAAATTTGAATGCAGTGCCGACGTAGACCGCCTGGCTGTCGCGACGATCGTCCTTCAGCGCCGACGCACGTTCCCGATCGACCTTGTACCGGACGCCGCCAGTGAGAGCGATGCGGCGAGTCAGCGCAACCGCGCCACCGACATCCAGTGCATAAGCCCTTTCGGATCCAAGCGCTGGGGCCTGTGTGCCATCGGATCGCTCCGCCACCGCCGCCACGCGACCGGTAAGACGCCTGTTGAGTGAGTAATTGACCCCGACGACCGCGGTCTCACGGCCACCAAGCGCGAGGCTGCTGGTTCGGCTGCGGGCGACATCGCCAGTCAGCGCGAAACGCCGCCAGCCGACCGATACGCCGAGATTGTAGCTGGCCGGAGTCAGCGCGCCCACCGCGGGCGAAGCGGCGGCGGCATCGCTTACCCGCGCTGCCCTGTCGACGCGGGCGCGAATCGCGACCCGGACCTGCGACGGGCGACCCTTCGGCGCGGCGGGGGTGAATTTGAAATCGGTCAGCGTGTTGCCACGGTTGGCAAATGCGGCCGCCAGTCTGGGATCGGCAGTTGCCGGCGTAAAGCTGCCAACGCGATCAAATGAAAGCGAAATAGCCGCTGGGCGCTTGGAATCCGGCTTTGCAGTTGCCACCGTGGGCAAGACGAGAAGAGCCGCGGCGCTCACCGCACCGGCCCATATCCCGATCATCTTTCCCCTGTGACGCACTTGAAAACGACTCCTTGCCAAAGAGATATAGCGCTTTGGCAGTGATAGTTCCAACCGGCGGATCACTTCATCCCCGTCCTGTTGCGCTAAGTCCACAATAGTGTCCCGCCGATGAACGGGCCGTGACAGTTTGATGAAGATGGTGGCGCCGTTTGCGTGATATGCTTGCCGCTTGCGGGGACGCTGGCAGTATCTATAACGCAGGGCGAACCACTCCAGCCTAGGAAGCGCCATGTCCCGCTTGCCCGTTACCGCTCTTGTCCTCGCATCGCTCGCGCTCACCACCGCCGCCTGCTCGCGCAATCGCGACGTGCCCAACCAGCTCGCGCCGTCCCGGATGACCAGCATTGGGGTGAACGCCTATCTGTGGCGCGCGGCGATCGACACCGTTTCGTTCGCGCCCTTGCTTCAGGCCGATGCCAACGGCGGCGTGATCGTGACCGACTGGTACGCAAGCCCGCAGAACCCGGGCGAGCGGATCAAGCTGACCGTCTCGATCCTCGATCAGGACCTTCGCGCCGATGCGCTTCGCGTCGCCGCCAGCCGCCAGGTCAATCAGGGCGGGACCTGGGTCGACGCCCCGGTCGCCGCGGCCACGGTGCAGAAACTGGAAGACATCATCCTGACCCGCGCCCGCGACCTTCGCCGCACCAGCGTCGGCTAGGGGTCTCGACCCACGCCGCCTCTGTCCTTCGGCTAGTGCTTTGTGCTTAAGGGTCGGTGATGACCGACACAC
>JAZKHF010000057.1:0-4501 GCA_040385545.1 Pseudomonadota bacterium | reverse complement strand
GCCGCGCGCCGACTGGACCGAGGCGGCGCGGGCGAATCTGTTGGCGGCGCTAAGGGCACAGCAGTCGGGGCGGGGCGGCAATGTGCTGATCCTGGAGAAACGCGACGCACTGCCCGGCGTCGATGCCGAGACCGTCGCCGAGCTGGAACGGCTTCATTACGCGGTCGGATCGTCGATCGCGCTGCACAAATATTCTGGCGCTTATCTTCCGACCAAGCGTGGCAAGGGGCTCGACTGGACGCTCGGTCAGGACGCGATCGCTTTAGGCCGGAAAAGCGGCATGGATTACGCTTTGTTCCTCCACGCAGAGGACAGTTTCGCCTCGACCGGGCGGGTGGCGTTGCAGGTGCTCGGCATCGCCGGCTGCGCGGTTGGATTTTGCGCGCCGACGATCGGTGGCGGCGGGCAATTCGCTTATGCCAGCCTGGTCGATCTGCGCACAGGCGAGGTGGTGTGGTTCAATGTGCTCCAGACCGGCAGCCAGATCGCCGGGATCAAGTTCGGCGATATCCGTACGCCCGAGGGGGCGGCGACGATGGTCGAGCGGCTGCTCGATCGGATGAAGCCGGGCAAGGACGTGGCCCGCGCGATGAAGGCCGGACGATGAGCTTTTCGCGGCGGTCCCTGCTTGGCGGCGGCGCGGCGTTGGCTGCGACGCTCACTACCGGCGCGGCGGATGCGCGCATCCTGCCGTCGGCGATGGAGCCGCTGATCGGACCCGGTTACAAACCGACCGACCGCGACGAGATTGGCCTGTGGCAGCAGATGGCGCGGGTCGAGGAGGAGGTCGCGGGATCCAATCTGCTGATCAAGGATGCGGCGCTCAACCGATATCTGCAGGGGCTGATCGGCAAGGTCGGCGGGCCTGCGGCGCGCGACATGCGGATCTACGTCGCGCGGATCCCGGAATTCAACGCAGTGATGTTCCCGACCGGGTTCACCGTTATTTTCTCCGGACTGTTGCTCCGGATGCGCAACGAGGCGCAGTTGGCGGGGGTCATCGCGCATGAGAGCGCGCATTTCCTCCGCAAGCACCAGATCCGCCAGTGGCGCGACATGCGGACCAAGACCGACGTCTTCGCGGTGCTTGCAATGACGGGCGGCGTAGCTGGCGGTGCGGCGGGGATTTACACCGGCGATTTGGCGCGGCTGGCCGAATTAGGGACGATCCTCAGCCTGTTCCGCTATAACCGTACACTTGAGGCGGAGGCCGACGCGATGGGCGTGCGCTTGCTGGCGGACGCCGGCTATGCGCCGATCGCGATGGCCGAGACGTGGGATCAGCTAATCCGAGAGCTCGACGCGTCGGCCAGATATCGTCGCAAGAAGCGCGACCGCGGCTATTCATTGTTCGCAACTCACCCGGCGCCCGAATCGCGGATGGCCGATCTGCGGCTGTCAGCGCGCGAGGTGACCGTGCCGGGGCGGGCCTATGACGACGGTAGGGCGCGCTATTTGTCGGCGATCGCGCCGATCCGGGCGATGCTGCTCGATGACCAGGTCAAACTGAATGACCCCGGCGCGAGCCAAACGATCGTCGAGACGCTGGCGATCGACGGATGGAACGGGCTGCTGCGCTTTCACGAGGCGGAGGTGTGGCGACTTCGCAATCGCGCCGGAGACGATGCCCGTGCGGCGCAAGGCTATGCCGCCGCGGTGAGCTACGCCGATGCGCCGCCCGATGCATGGCGTTGGCATGGCGTGATGCTGCAGAAAGCCGGTCGCGGCGCGGAGGCGAAAGCCGCGTACGCGCGCTATCTCGCAATGGCGCCGAATGCTCCCGACGCGCCATTCATCCGCCAGTTGCTTCCGTGAGGAGAGTTCTCATGAAACGATCGATCCTTGTCGCCAGCGCGGCTGCATTGCTGGCTGGCTGCTCCGGCGGACTTGGAGGGGAGGGGTTCGGATTCGGCGGCTATTCCCTGATCCGCGCGCGTCCGGTCGCGGTCGGCGACGGGTCCGTTGTGGTCACCAGTCCACGCGAATGGAATAAGGTCAGCAGCGTCTGGGCGATCGACGACATTCGAGCGGTCGAGGACTGGACGCTTAACGGATCGAACCTCGATTCGATCAGCTTTGTCACAGGCCTGAAAGGCGGTCGCTACATCATCCGCCAGAGTAAGCGCACGGCGCAACAAGTGCCCAAATTCCGTCCTGACATGACCGCGCCGGAAGTTACGTCGATGCTGGAAAGCTTCTACCGCGTAAAAGCGGGGACGATCGATTTTAAGACCGTCGGACTCAGTCCACGACAATTTCTCGGCTATCCCGGCTTCCAGTTCGATTTCGACCATCTCGACACCGACGAGGTCTGGCGTCGCGGTCGGGCGGTCGGGGCGGTGATCGGCGGCCGCCTGTATCTGGTGCTCCTCGACGGGGCACGATCCCATTATTTCGCCGCCGCGCTGCCCGATTTTGAAGCCGTCGCCAATTCGGCGACGCTGCGACGCTAAACCGGATCGGACGGGGGCGGGGGCTCGGGTTCTCCGGGCAGCGGATCGGGTTGCCCGGGCGGCTCATTGGGTTCGTGACCCGGCTTCGGCGGCGCGCTCGCCATTCAAGCAATCGGCGAAATTGGCGTGGTCGGGGCCTCGGTGCCGGGCGATGACGGCGAGGGAACGTCGATTGGCGGTTGCATCGGCGGACTTTCAGCGGGCGCTTCGCTCGGTTGGGCTGGCTCCGGTGACTGCGGCGGCGGGGCCGGGTCGGGAGTTGCGGGCGGCGAATTGTCGGGCTGCTGGTCTTGCATGGTGAGGCTCCTTCGCCGACTCAACGTCCTGACATCGTGCATGGTTGCTCCGCCAGCGATCCTTGCTATAGGCCGCGCACCTTGAGGCGTTCGCGCGGGCGTGGCGGAATTGGTAGACGCGCTGGTTTTAGGTACCAGTATCGCAAGATGTGGGGGTTCGAGTCCCTTCGCCCGCACCAGCGCTTAGCCAGCAGATGATGAGCAGGATGTAGCTGAAGTGACCATGAAAACTGTCGAGACGGAAAATGAGGGCCTCAAGCGGGCCTACACGCTGACCATCGCCGCGAAGGATATCGACGCGCGGCTGGACCAGGAAATCAAGCGCATCGCGCCGACCGTCAAGATGCCCGGCTTTCGCCCCGGCAAGGTCCCGGCCAATCTGATCCGCAAGATGCATGGCGACGCGCTCCATCAGGACGCGCTGAACAACGCCGTCCAACAGGGCGTTCAAAGCCTGCTGACCGACAAGAAGATCCGCCCGGCGATGCAGCCCGAGATAGAGCTCGACCAGGAATATACGCCCGGCAAGGATGCCGAGATCAAGGTCCGCCTGGAAACGCTGCCCGACGTTCCCGCGCCCAAGATTGACAAGCTCAAGCTCGAGCGGCTGACGGTCGAAGCCGACGATGCGGTGGTCGACAAGCAGATCGAGAATCTGGCCTCATCGCAAAAGGCATGGACCGCGGCACCCAAGGCTCACAAGGCCGCGATGGGCGACCAGGTTGTGATCGATTTCGTCGGCAAGGTCGACGACGTCGCCTTCGACGGCGGCACCGGTGAAGGCATGGCTGTCGAGCTCGGCTCGGGGTCGCTGATCCCGGGTTTCGAAGAAGGGCTGGTCGGGGTCAAGGCCGGCGACAAGCGCGACGTGAAGGTTACTTTCCCCGCCGATTACCAGGCCGAAAACCTCAAGGGCAAGGCGGCGGTCTTCGCGATAACCGCGACAGAGGTGAAGACCGCTGGTGAAACTAAAATCGACGACGACTTCGCCAAGACGCTGGGCCTCAAGGACCTCGAACAGCTCAAGGGCCTGGTCCGTGATCAGGCGCAGCAGGAACTGAACGGCCTGACCCGCACCCACATGAAGCGTCGCCTGCTCGACCAGCTGGCATCGGATCATGACTTCGACGTTCCGCCGTCGATGGTGGAGGCCGAATACAACAATATTATGGCCCAGCTTCGCCACGAAGCGACTCATGATGTCGATCCGGACGCTTCGTTGAAGGAAATCGAGTCCGAGGCCGACGATTATCGCGGCATTGCGGAGCGCCGGGTGCGTTTGGGGCTGCTGCTTAGCGAGATTGGCGCGACCAACGGCATCGATATCACCCAGGCGGAAATGAACCGCCTGATCGGCCAGGCCGCGTCGCAATATCCGCCCGCTGATCGCGATCGCTTCATCCAATATGTCCAGAACGAGCCGATGGCCGCCGCCCAATTGCGCGCTCCGCTGTACGAGGACAAGGTCGTCGATTATCTGTTCTCGAAAGCCGACGTGACCGAACGCGCTTCGACCCGCGCGCAGCTCGAAGCCGATCTTGAGAGCGAGGAAGGCCATGTTCACGGTCCGGGCTGCGGCCATGACCATGGCGAGGCAAAGCCTGTCGCGAAGGCGAAGAAGGCCGCTGCGAAACCTACTAAGCCAGTGAAGGGCGCGGTCGAAACCAAGGCTGACGCAAAGCCGAAGCCGGCCAAGCCGGTCAAGGATGCGGCCCCGGCCAAAGCTGCAGCTTCGGCCAAAGCCGCGGCAAA
>JAZKHF010000056.1:0-2415 GCA_040385545.1 Pseudomonadota bacterium | reverse complement strand
GCGGCCGATATTGCTTCCCAACTCAGGCCCGGTGCCCGCCTCAGCGTCGAAATCGAACGCGGCGGCTCCAAGCTTCCCATTGCTCTCAATCTGGAACAACCGTGATCCGTAAATTCCCCCTTTGGCTGGCGTGCACCGCGCTCATTTTTGCAGCACCCCTGGCCGCGCAACATACGCTCAACGTGCGCGATGCCGACATCCGCGCCTTTGTCCAGGACGCCGCGCGCGTTACCGGGCAGACTTTCATCGTCGATGGCAGGGTGACCGGCAAGGTATCGGTGGTCACCGAACGGCCTTTATCGCGGTCGGAATATTTCGAAGTGTTCCTGTCGACACTCCGCGCCAACGGGCTGGTGGCGATCCCTATGCGCGGCGGCGGCTATCGAATCCAGCCATCCGATGGTGCGGCCACCCAACCGACCCGCGTCGGAAGCAGGACGGCAGCGCCCAGCCAGTTTGTCACCGAAGTTTTCCGGCTGCGCTCGATTGACGCAACCACTGCGGTGGAAACATTGCGTCCGCTGGTCAGCCGCGAAGGCTCGATCACCGCCAACCGCAACGCCAACAGTCTGGTTGTCGCCGATTATGCCGACAATCTCCGGCGGATGCGCGAGCTGATCCGGCAGATCGACCGCGATAGCGCCGCGACTCAAATAGTAACGCTGGACAACGCAGGCGCGCGCGAGATCGCGACCGCGCTTCAAGGGTTGGCCGGACAGGGCGGCGGCGAGGGCGGGCGGTCGCCGGTTTCGGTCGCTGCCATCGACAGTAGCAACGCGATTGCACTTCGGGGCGATCCCACTTCGGTCGCGCGTTTCGCCGCGATGGCGAAGCAGCTCGATGCCCGCGCGCAATCGGGCGCAGAAATTCGTGTCTACCGGCTCGAACATGCCAATGCCGAGACGCTGCTCGAAACCGTGCAGTCGCTGATCGGCGGGCAAAGCAATTCGTCGCGAAGCAGCGAGCTACCACCGGTTGCCGCGCCGCAAACTGGCGGCAGCGAGGCGCCAACAAGCGCGCCCGTAGCTTCGCCAGTGGTCGCAGCAACATCAGGAGCTGGCATGAACGCCATTGGCGGTCGCGGACCGGTGGTCGTGACTCGCTACGAAGGGACAAATGCGCTTATCGTTGCCGCTAACCCCGAAATGCAGCGCACGCTTGGCGAACTGATCCGCCAGCTCGACACCCGACCCGAACAGGTATTGGTCGAAGCGATTGTCGTCGAAATAGGAAACGAGGCGGCGAAGAGGCTTGGCGTCCAGTTTTTGGTCGGCGGCGAAAATATTCCATTCGCCGCGACCGCTTATTCCAACGCAACCCCCAATATATTGACTATTGCCGGGGCTGCCGGAGCGGAGTTGCTTGGTCGCGAAACCACCACAGTCAATGGCACAACGACAACGACGACAACGACAAGTGCGCTTGGCAATAGCTTGCAAGAAGCCGCTGCCGCTTCGTTACTCAGTGCGACCGGGGGTTTTGGCGGCTTTGCGCTCGATATTGGCAAGAACGCGATTTTCGGGACGATCATCAACGCGATTGCCTCGGATACCGAATCGAACCTGCTGGCCACGCCGCATATCGTGACGCTCAATAACCAGAAGGCGAAATTCCTTGTCGGCCAGGAAGTTCCGGTCAGCACCGGCGAGCAGCTGTCGGCGAACTTCGAAAACGCCTTCCGCACCGTTCAGCGGCAGGAGGTTGGTATCAAGCTCGAGGTCACGCCGCAGGTCAATGCGCAGGGCGATGTAAAGCTGTTCCTGAAACAGGAAGTATCCAGCGTAGCCGGACCAGTATCCTCGCGCTCGAGCGACCTCATTCTCAACAAACGCCAGTTCGAAACGACGCTTACCGTTGGCGATGGCCAGTTGCTGGCAATCGGCGGCCTGCTCAACGACGACGAACGCCGGACCATCGAACGCATTCCGCTTCTCAGCGACATTCCGATTATCGGCGAACTTTTCAAATCGCGCAGTCGAAGCCGGAGCAAGACCAATCTGATGGTATTCATTCGCCCGACGATCTTGCGTAGCCGAGCCGACGGCGATGTGATGACCGCGCGGCGATACGATTATGTCCGTGGGATGCAGCTCGCGCGCAATCCCGATATTGAGCCCAGCATCGACGAGTTGTTGCGCGATTATATGGGCGCGGTGCCGCCGGTTGTCCCCAATGTCGGCGCTGGCGACATCATGATCGGCGCGACCGACAGACTGGAGCGCCCGGCGACCGGCGAAGCGCTTCAGCCCGCCGAGGTGCCGCCCAGCAACATCACCACGACTAACGGGAACGGCCAATGATCATCCGGCGCGGTGAAGCGGAATTATCCGAGGCAACGCCGGTCGAAGCCATCGAGCCGGCAGTGATCTCGCCTTTGCTCGACCTGCCGTATAATTTTGCCAAAACGCACGGCGT
>JAZKHF010000055.1:0-5149 GCA_040385545.1 Pseudomonadota bacterium | reverse complement strand
GGAGCTGGCTTATGGGCGGCGGCTGGGGCGGCGGCGGAAGCGGCGGCTGAGCCACGTAACGCTCTAAAAGATAACGAAAAGACCGGATGGGTTTCCCTTCCGGTCTTTTTTGTTTTTGCGCGACGGCGGGGAGTTTTCAGCGACCAGAATCGCCTCTGCAGCGGGTCAAGCGATTGATTCGACTCGGGGCGCGACTCGAAGCGCCTGGACGATCTCATCGTCGTCGGGAAGGACCGGTTTGCCCGCTTCCTTGTCCCAGAAAGCGCTCAAGAAATTGTACAGATTGCGTGCGAACAGGGCCGAACTGTCGCCCGCCAGGGTCCGTGCTAACTGAACCGCGCCGATGATCGTCACCCCGTGGCGAATGACATTCTCTCCCGCGACGCAGCCTTGGACGTTGCCCCCGGCCTCGGCGGCAAGATCGACCACCACGCTTCCGGATCGCATCGTTGCCAACTGGGCATCGCTGATCAGCCGCGGCGCGGGGCGACCAGGGATCAATGCGGTGGTGATGACGATATCCTGCTTGGCGATATGGCTCGATACCAGTTCGGCCTGCGCCGCCTGATATTCCGGGCTCATCTCACCGGCGTAGCCGCCTGCCCCCTCGCCCTCGATCCCCGCCACATTCTCGACGAAGATTGGCTTGGCGCCGAGGGACATGATCTGCTCTCGTGTGGCGGAACGGACGTCGGTTGCACTGACTTGGGCACCAAGTCGCTTTGCGGTGGCAATCGCCTGAAGTCCGGCGACACCGACTCCCATGACGAACACTTTCGCCGGGCTGACCGTGCCCGCAGCAGTCATCATCATCGGATAGGCGCGGCCATAGGCGGAGGCCGCATCGACCACCGCTTTATATCCGGCGAGGTTGGACTGGGATGACAGGATATCCATCGATTGGGCACGCGTGATCCGGGGCATCTTTTCCATCGCCAGCGGATCGAGTCCGGCCTTTGCATAGGCCGCAATGTCATCGCCGCGACGGTCGGGATCGAGTGCGCCGACGAGCAGTGCATTCTTGGCGGTTCCGACGAGACTTTCAGGTGAGGGACCGGCGATGCACAGAACGATCCCGGCATCCTTGAGCACTTCTGCGCGGTCAGCGATGCTCGCCCCCACAGCCTCAAAATCGGCGTCAGCTACCCCTGCACGCTCGCCCGCCCCTCGCTCGACCGCGACGGACGCGCCAAGCCCGATGAATTTCTTCACCGTTTCGGGAATGGCCGCGACCCGGGTTTCGGGCGCTTGCTCCCGAAGGACCGCGATTCTGACGCCGTCGCTCAATTGCTGATGATGAAAATGACGGCTGCGGAGATGATCGCAACGATCACCATGGTCCATTTGAGCAGGCTGATGAAACCGGCATAATCCCGCTGGTGGACCGCATTGTCGACCCGATGATGTTCAAAGTCGTGTTCGTGCGTTTCGGTCGTCATGAATTTCCCCTGGGGATGGTTGCTTTGCATCGTCTTACCAACCGCGAGGCGCGCGCCCAAGCGCTTTTCTTCGGGCACGTTCCGCTTCCAACCGGGGTTAAGCCGCTCTTTACCCCTGCTCGCTACAGTCGGTGCTCGAAAGGCCTGACGAATGCGCGAAGAAGTTCTTCGATCACTTTTACTGATCGACAGCGATCCCGCCGAACGGCGGCTGGTCGCCGCGACTGCGTCGCGCGCCGGATGGAGCTTGGCCAATGCCGTGTCGGAAGGAGCGCTTGATCTGCTCAAGGGCCCGCACGGCCGCGAAGTTCGCGCCGCCTTGCTGTCGGGATGGAACGGCGACAACGGTCCGGAATTGATCGCGGCACTGAAGAATGCGCGTCCGGACCTTCCAATCATCGTTCTGGCGGGCGGCGAATCGATCGCCTGCGCGGTCGACGCAATGCGTGCCGGGGCCAACGACTTTCTCGTCCGCCCGGTGGCACCCGAACGGCTCATCGAAGCCCTGAGCGCGCATCGCGACCGGCGCCGCGCGGCGGGCGAGCTTGCTCCGCTGGCGGAGAAGATGGCCCCCGTCCTGCCGCTTGAGGAAATGATCGGCGCTGCCCCCGACTTTCGCGCCGCGCTGGCGGTTGCGGCGAAGGCAGCGCGCAATCGCCTGCCGATCCTGGTGATCGGTGAGCCCGGTGCCGGCAAGGAAACCTTCGCCCGCGCAATCCATGCCGCCAGCCTACGGGCGCGTGGACCGCTGGTGCAGGTCGATTGCAAGGCGGTCGCGGAAAACATCATAGATTCGACCCTGTTCGGCCACGTGGCGGGAGCGTTTCCAGGTGCTTTCTCCGAAAAGGTCGGCAAGATCGTCGAAGCCGATGGCGGCACCCTGCTGCTTGACGACATCGGGAATCTCCCGCCAGAAACCCAGGCGGCATTGGATCGCGTTCTTGCAACGGGCGAGGTTCGCCCGGTGGGATGTAATGGCTCCAATTCAGTCGACATTCGCCTGATCGCGACCTCCGGCTCGCCGCTTGGCGAAGATTTCGATCCCAAGCTGCGCGAACGGGTTGAATCGACCGCCGTCACGATCCCGCCATTGCGTGATCGAAGCGGCGACATCCCGGCCCTTTCCCGCCATCTGCTGGCACGCATAGCCTCGCAGCAGGGCGGACGTGCTTTGTCGATCGGCAATGACGCCCTCGCTGTGCTGATGCGTTACGGTTGGCCGGGCAATGTTCGGCAACTTGCGGGCGTCCTGTTTCGCGCGGCAGTTCAATGCGACGGAGATGCACTGACCGCCGAGCATTTCCCGCACATCGCGATCCAGTCGCGTTTTTCCGGGCGCAAAAGCGACCGTGCAAGTGAGTTGCAGCAGTTAAGCCCAGAGGCTTCGATGGCGGGACCGCAGCTGACGGTGATCCGCCCAGACGGCCATTTGCGAAGCCTGGAAGAAATCGAGGCCGATCTCATCCGTCTTGCCATCGGCCATTACCGCGGCCGCATGACCGAAGTTGCGCGGCGACTGGGGATCGGGCGCTCGACGCTTTATCGCAAGCTTGGCGAACTGGGCATCGACACCAACAATTGATCGGCTACGCTTTGGCCCATGCGCCAGTTAGCCCTCGCCTACCTGTTCCTATCAGCTTGTGCCGAGCCCAACTCTGACTGGCCAGTCTCTCCGTGCCGGATCGAAATATTCGAGCAGAGCCGCTTTACGGTGTGCGATCCGGGGGACGGCGAACTTCGACTGATCGCGGCGGGGAAGGACGCGATTCCCAAGCGCGCCTTTGCCGAGCTGATGGCCGACTTTCCCGCCGACCGTATTGCCTTCGCGATGAATGCGGGCATGTTCGACGACAATGGTCGGCCGATCGGCCTGACAATGATCGACGGGATTCAGCTTCGCGCAATCAACCTTCGCGATGACGGGGGCAATTTCCATCTCAAGCCCAATGGCGTCTTCGTAGTGCGGCGAGACGGATCACCTTCGGTGGTCACCAGCGAAGCCTTCGCACGTTCGGAGGATATCGCCTTCGCGACCCAATCCGGCCCGATGCTGGTAATCGACGGTGCGATCCATCCAAAATTCGATCCCGACGGCCAGTCGCGCTTCATCCGCAACGGCGTCGGCATTGCGCCCAACGGGAGCGCCTTATTCGTGATCAGCAATGAAGTCGTGTCGTTCGGCAAACTGGCGCGCTTCTTCCGCGATCATCTGAAGACTCGGAATGCGCTCTACTTCGACGGGTCGGTCAGTTCGTTGTGGGATCCGGCAAATGGGCGAATGGATGCCGGCGTGCCACTTGGCCCGATGATCGTGGCTACGAAGGCCGAGGCGTCAGCGCCTGGTCCCGCATCCCCCGCCACACCTTGAGCGCCTGCACCGTCTCCGGGACGTCGTGAACGCGGATCAGCTGGGCGCCCTGCTCGGCGGCCTTGAGCGCGAGCGCAAGGCTTCCGGCGAGGCGCTGGTCCGCAGGGGCTTCATTCGACAATGCGCCGATCATCCGCTTGCGGCTGGCACCGAGAACGAGCGGGCAGCCGAGGCCGTGGAACAGCGCCAGACCGTTGAGCAATTCCAGATTGTGCGCGACCGACTTGCCGAAGCCGATGCCCGGATCAATCAGGATGTTCGCGCGGGCAATCCCGGCGGCTTCGGCGGCGGCGATGCGCGCCTCAAGCCAATGATAGACCTCGACCAGTACATCGCCGTAGCGCGGCGCGTCCTGCATCGACTGCGGGTCGCCCTGATGGTGCATCAGGACCACCGGCACTTTTGCTGCTGCCACGACTTCCGCCGCCCGATCGTCGTGGGTCAGCGCGGACACATCGTTGACCAGCCCCGCCCCGGCCCCGAGCGCCGCCTCCATCACCGTGGCTTTGCGCGTATCGATCGACACCGCAGTTCCGCCCGCCGCGAGTTGCTGGATGACCGGAAGTACGCGCTCGATCTCGTCGCCTTCCCAGACGTCCTTTGCGCCGGGCCGAGTCGATTCGCCGCCGACGTCGATCAGCGCCGCGCCAGATGCCGCCATCGATGCACCAGCCTCGGCAGCGGCGCGGGCATCGGCGAATTGGCCGCCATCGGAGAAACTGTCGGGTGTCGCATTGACGATCCCCATCACCTGCGGCTGGTCCAGGCGGATGGTGCGAGCGCCGAGCTGGAGCGGGGCGCGGGACGAGGTAAGATTGGCCCAGGACGCGGCCATTGCCTCGTCGAAGCGCGATTTCACGTTCTCGACCGGGACCAGTTCGCGCGCGCCGTCGCCATGGATCAGTTCGACCGAGGCGAACCAATTCAATCCGCCAGCAAGCCGCGCGACCTTGCCGTCATGGCCGAACGGAGAATCGACGAAGCCTGTGGGGCGGAGGAGGGTTTTGGTCATGCCTGGTCCTTCGATTCGGGCCTACGACGCGCTGCGCTTGCTCAGTCCCTACTCAGGACGAACGGAATATCACAAGAGCCGCTTGTCCTGAGTAGCCGCGAAGCGGCTTATCGAAGGATCAGCCGAGCCCCGCCAAATGCGCCTGCCTGAGCGCGTCGATCGGCTGGGACCGCCCGTCATGCTCGACATGCCAGAAGGTCCAGCCATTGCAGCTTGGCGCGCCCTGCAGCGCTGCCCCTACCTTGTGGATCGATCCCGCGTGGCCCTCACAGACGATCGACCCATCGGCTCCCACGGTCGCGGTCCAGCGGCGCTTTGCGTCGGTGATCT
>JAZKHF010000054.1:0-15181 GCA_040385545.1 Pseudomonadota bacterium | reverse complement strand
AGGCGAAGGCCGCGGCCTAGTTGCCCGGCGGACGGCCCTGCTGTCCGCCCTGCCCACCACGATTCGCGAAGCGTCGCGGCAGGAACAGCTTGCGGAAACTGATCGTCACCGTCCGGCCGGTCGCATCGAGCAGGCCGGCCTGATAGCCCAAGGGCACCGACCCGAATGAATCGCGCACCCTCAGCCGCTCGTTGAGCAGATTGTCGACTTCCAGCCGGACCGAGCTGCCGATCAGCCAAGGATGCTTGGCGACCAGGTCGAATCGTTCGCCGAGATTGGCGAACAGGCGAAGGTCGATCGTCGCCAGGTCCGAAAATTCCAGATCGCCGTTGGGTCCGCCCTCGACCCGCGTGCCGCTGCGCCAATTGCCAGAGATCCGTGCGCCCAGGCCGTTATTCGACCAGCCGGTCTGAAGCTCGACGCGGTGACGCGGGGTTCCGCCCGACTTGCCGCTGGCGTCGCCACCCAGATAATCGAGCTTGGGCAGGCCGTCGCGAATCGTCGCTTCGTCGATGAAGGTGACGGTGTGGGTCATCGACAGATTGAGTCGGCCGCGATTGGCCCCGCCGCCGCCGAAACCGCCGCCACCAAAACCGCGTCCGCCGCCGCCACCTCCGGCACCTTGGCCACGACCGCCGCGTCCGCCGTCAGGGCGTGCGCCTTCCGGACGCGCGCCTGCCGCCGGTGGTGCGCCGCCCTCGGGAGGCGTCGGGTTGGGAGTTGGCGTAGCCTGGCCCGCCGGTGGCTGAGCCGGTGTCGCCGCAGTTTGCCCGGCGGCCGGCCGGAAGCGCTCGCGCAATTGCTGGATCTGGGCAGGCGAGGGCCGTGCCGACTTGAGCGGCTTGGTAAAATCGAAGCCCCAGCGCAGCACCTGGCGGCGCGACTGGTCGTAATTGACCGGGCGGAAGTCGACGCTGACCAGATTGCCGCCAACGTCGCGAAGGAAGCGGTCGGGGAACGCCGCCTCGAGCGCGGCGCTCGGGCCGGGCAGGCTGGAGATTGGGCGATCGATCGTCTGACTGACGAAGTCGGCACGCAGGCGGAAGTCGGTTTCTTCCCACGGCTTGTAATTGGCCCCAAGCTTGAACACCGAGCGGCTGTCGGCGCCGAGCGCCGGATTGCCACCGGTGATCGCGATCGCATCGACCGTCTGGCCGGTAGTGAAGTCGAACACCCGCGTATCGCTGGTTTCGATGATCGGATCGCCAAGCTGGGCGATGCTCGGGGCGCCTTCTTCGCGGGTCCAACTCGCGATCAGGTTGAGCCGGTCGATCGGCGTCCAGTTCACCCCGCCGCCATAGGTCGCCAGCGTGCCGAAGTCCGACAGGCGCTCCACTTCGACATTGGCATTTGCGGTCAGACGGCCAATCGGGCTGTTCCTGAGGATCGGCAGATCGAGATTGAGCGATCCGTTGGCGCGATCGCGGCCAAGGCTGGTCTCGCTTGGAATGCCATTACGCCGGCGATCAGAGTCCAGGCTCACCGTGTCGACAGCCAGCTTGATCGTCGCACTTGCGTCGCCTGCGGGCAGTTTGAACAATGGCCCGCTGGCCGTGCTGTCGATCCCGCCCGAAAACGTCGTTGTCCGCGCTGTGTCGGTGATCGCATCGGAACGATCACTGTCGCTGGTCGATCGCGTGACATCGGCATTGCCGATTGCGGACCAGCGCCAGCGGCCCTTGGAGCCGTTCAAGGTTAACCCAAGGCGGGCACTGTCACTATTGGTGTCGCGGAGAAGTGGGCCGGTGTCGAAGCCAAGGCCCGATTGCCCCTCACTATGCTCAATCTCGGCATTCGCCGTTGCGCCGACACTGCCGAATATAGTGCGGGCGGCAGTGACGCTGCCGCGCACCAGACGTCGCTCTCCCACGAGGCTTCTGAAGCCACGCTCGTCGATCTCCCCGATTGCCAAGGGCGCGATGTCGATCCCGCGTTCATCCTCGTCGATGCGGCCATTCGCCTCGGCATGCAAGTTGATGGTGGTGCGCTTGTCGCGGTTGATCTGGATTCGAGTGCCGTCGGCCAGGCCGGAAAGATATCCACCGTCTGTGGCTGCGCCGGCATCGGCACGGATCGCCGTCGAATTGAACCGCTGACGAAGAACGAAATTTACCACCCTCTGGTCGGCGCGATAGCCATATTTCAGCGCGACTTCCTCGGGCAGGATATCGACCCGTTCGATCGCTTCTGGCGGAATGTCGCGAAGCTCGCGAAAGCTGGAAATGCGCAATCCATTGAGCAGCAGAACCGGCCGCCCCTCGCCGCGGCCGCGCGCACTTCCGATCTGCGGCGCGATGGCGGTCAGCAGTTCATCGATGCTGGTCGCACCCGTGGCCCGGATGTCGCGGCTATCCAATTGATTTTCCGCTGGAATATCGCCGATGACAAGTCCCCGCGCCCGCTGGCCGACAACCACGATCGCCTCCTCATCCTCGCCCTCCAAATCTTCATCGACAGCTGGCGCAGCGATTGGCTCGCTTGGCTGAACAGCGGCGGATTGGGCAAAGGCCGGAACGGCAGCGGCCGTGGCGAGCAAGAAAATCATGGTACGGTTCATGACTGCGCCCTTGGCCTGCCGATGATGAATGGAAAATGGCGGTTTCCCGCTTTTCGACCAACGGCCGACAGGCTCATGCAAACAGCTTGAGACCGGCGATGGCGGCTACAATGACCAGGATCAGCAGGAGCCGGATTGTCGTGGTCGGTTCGTCGAAAAACGCCATGCCGACCATTACCGTGCCGACCGCACCGATCCCGCCCCACACAGCATAAGCCGTGCCCATTGGGATGGTTCGAGCCGCGACCTGCAGCAAGACCATGCTGGCGCTGACCGAACCGAGGAAGACGAGCGTCCACGGCAGATTGCGGAAATTGTCGACGAACCGAAGCGCGGTGGTGAAGCCGACTTCGAACAGGCCACCAAGAATGAGCAGGAACCAAGCCATGATGTCTCTCCTAAACCGCCGCTTCGAGCGTTGGCGAGGCATCCTGCGGTCGGCGGGCGGCGAGAATGCAACCGGCGACGATCAGTGCGGCCCCGGCCAGGGTGAACAGCGATACGGTTTCCCGAAACACCAGCCAGCCGAACAGCATCGCCCACAGGAATGAGGTATATTCGGTCGCCGCCAGATAGCTCGCCTCCGCCCGGGCATAAGCCCAGGACAGGAGCAACAAGGAGGCGGTGGAAAGGAAGGCGGCGAGCAGGATGAAAGGCCATTGGCCGGTCGGCGGCAGATCGGCACCGCCGAAGATCGGCCAAGACACGATCAGGAGCACTGCGACAATCACGTTCTGGAAAAAGGCGATCTCGATCGGTCCGGCAACCTGCGCCTGGCTACGCATGAGGATGATGTTGACCGCATAGCAAATGGCCGAAGCGAGGATCGCGATGCTTCCCTTCAAGGCCTCGCGGCCTAGATCGGCTTGCGCCTGCCCGATGAAGATGAGGATCACGCCAGCGAAGGCAACCAGCGAAGCGGCGATGGTCTTAGGTCCGATCGTTTCGCCCAGGAAAAAGGCGGCGAGGAACAAGGCGATCAGCGGGGCGATGAAGGCGAGCGCGATCGCCTGCGCCAGCGGCACCCGCGCCAGCCCCCAGAAGAACAGCATCGCCATGACGAAGGTCAGGCACCCGCGAAGCAAGTGAATGCGCATGGTGGAGCGCGACGGCCAATGGGGCCGGGCGGCGAACAGCGCCCCCGACATCGCCACGCCGGACAGCATCCGCCATAACATGGTCGGATAGATGCCGAGGGCGATGACCAACCCCTTCATCACCGCGTCCATGCCCGAAAAGGTGGCGATTCCGAGCGTGCCGACGAAGAATGCGACGAGCGCGGTGGGGCGAGCGGCGGCCATCAGTCGCCCATAGCCGAGCGCCAGACGAAAGCTAGCGGATCACCATCCGGTCGCCGGTGATTTCGATCGACCCCATCCTGCCAAGGAAGCTTTGGCCCAGCAGCGACATCTCGCTTCCCTCCAGGATTGCACCGCTGACATTCTCGACCGATTTGCCGCCAAGCGTCACCCGGTCCAGCGTCACCAATTTCCCGCGCACTTCGCCGGACGCACCGCGCCCCACCGCCGTGAATTCGCTCGAGAAATAGGGCAGGCCGGCCCGCCGCGCATCCTCGGCCGACAAGGCCACCCCGCTGGCACCGGTATCCACCAGAAAGCGAATGCTGGTGCCGTTCACCTGGGCATCGGCGTAAAAGTGACCATCGGGCGCACGGTCGAGCGTGATGCCCTGCCCCGGCACGCTGTTCGGCGAGGTGGTGGCACTGAACGATGAGCCGCCGCGAACGACATGAGGGGTCGATTCGGCTGAAAACGTACCGCCGACATGGTTTGCGATCGTCGGCGACGGCGCATTTGGCCCGGCGGGCAACATTGCCGCGATGATCCCGCAGAGGACGATGATGATGACAGCAATACGGCCCATTCATCGGACCTAGCAAATCGGCGTAAATGAAGCGTTGCGCGGCGAATGGCGACTCAGCGCGACCGCGAGCGCCTCTCTGGTGAGGGCGAAACCGAATCCCGAAACGCCGCATAGCCCAGAAATAGCGCCGTGCCGGTTAGGCCAGCGAGCAAGCCCACCAGAAGCGAATCGAAAATCATCAACGACCACACGATGACGGGATGGGCCCCGAACGCCCACTTATGGTTCATACCGTGGAGCCATTGCGCCGGCACGAAGGCGAGAACCAGCAATAGAGCGATCAGGAGCGCCCATGGCCACGAATGGATCCACATGGCGCGGACCGATGTCGATCGATCGCCAAACAGGCCGGCGAGCAACAGGAACAACGTCGGCAACAGGAGGATGGTCAGGAAGATACCGGCCGCATCCGCATTGGCCTTGCCAATCTGCGCCTCCATCAAAGCCGGCGCGGCGGGAACCAGACCGAACAGCAACAAGCCGAGCGCGAACCGCCCCCAGGCGATGTCGGACAATTTGTACCACAATATACGACGTCTCCGGGCAGCCCAGAAACGCGCGGCGGCGAAGAAAGTCAGCACCAGACCGGCGACCTTGAGATAGCCGAACGCCATGCGCGTCGGGTGGTCGGCGGCGGCCCGGGTCTCGGCTTTGGTGCCAAACATTCCGAGCTGGATTTCGACTACATGCTGAATGAACTCGGGAACCACCACCAGCGCCAGCACCAATGGCGCTTTCCACAGCAGGCTGACGCCCATCGGGTAGAGGCGGACCAACGCCTTTCCAGCGCGGCGCAGTCCAACAATGGCGGTAGCCCCCAGCTTCACCTCAGGCGGCGTCGCGCGTCTGGCTGATCCCGGCTTCGATCTCGGCGGCCTTCGCCTCGACCAACTTGACGATATGATCGATCATTCCGGCGTCCTGGACATGGTGGTCGGTCACCCCCGACAGAAACACCATATGCTTGCCGTTGCCACCGCCAGTCAGGCCGATGTCGGTTTCCCGAGCCTCGCCGGGGCCGTTGACAACGCAGCCGAGGACCGACAGCGACATCGGCGTGCGGATGTGCTGCAGCCGTTCCTCCAACGCCTGGACGGTGCGGATGACATCGAAACCCTGCCGCGCGCAGGACGGGCAGGAGACGACCCGGACCCCGCGATTGCGGATGCCGAGCGCCTTCAGGATTTCATAGCCGACGCGGACTTCTTCCTCGGGTTCGGCGGATAGCGAGACGCGGATCGTGTCGCCGATCCCGGCCCACAGTAGCGACCCCATGCCAATTGAGGATTTGACCGTGCCGCCGATCAGTCCGCCAGCCTCGGTAATGCCGAGGTGAAGCGGGCAATCGACGGTTTCGGCGAGCTGGTGATAGGCGGCAACCGCGAGGAACAGATCGCTGGCCTTCACCGCCACCTTGTAATTGCGGAAGTCATGATCCTCGAGGATGCGGATATGGTCGAGTGCGCTTTCCACCAACGCCTCGGGGCAGGGCTCGCCATATTTTTCGAGCAAATCTTTCTCAAGGCTGCCGGCATTGACGCCAATGCGGATCGCACAGCCGTTTGCCTTGGCCGCCGAAACGACCTCGCGAACGCGCTCGGCGGAGCCGATGTTGCCGGGATTGATCCGCAGGCAGGCAGCACCAGCATCGGCGGCTTCAAGCGCCCGCTTATAATGAAAGTGGATGTCGGCGACGATCGGGACGTTGGCGGCGCGGACGATCTCTTTCAGCGCGGCGGTGCTTTCGACGTCTGGGCAGGAGACACGGATGATGTCGACCCCGGCTTCCTCGCAGCGGCGGATCTGGTCGATCGTCGCCCTGGCGTCGCTGGTGGGCGTATTGGTCATGGTCTGCACCGTGACCGGCGCGTCGCCGCCGACGGCGACATTGCCGACCATGATCTGACGGGAGGTGCGTCGCGCGATGTCGCGCCAGGGCCGGATGGACATAGCGCCGATATAGGCGAGTGGCGGGCGAAGGCCAAGGACAAGCGATGAATCGCCGCGCCCACTAAAACATGTTAATGCGGCAAGCTTGCTTGGTGGGGGCGCCGCGTGAACAAGATGGCCCTGATGTCGCGTGACAAGGATACTGGTGCCGGAAGCGGGCCGGGATCGGGCAACGACACCTCCGCTTATTGGGCGTTTTTGAGCTACAGCCACGCCGATAGCGATCACGCCGACTGGCTGCACAAGGCGATCGAAACCTACCGGGTGCCCGCCGGGTTGGTCGGACGACTGACGGCGAATGGAGCGATCCCCAAGAAGCTGAGCCCGATTTTTCGTGATCGCCACGAATTGGCCGCCTCCAGCGACCTTGGACAGGGCATCCGAGAGGCCTTGGGCCGCTCACGGTTCCTGATCGTCCTTTGTTCGCCAAGCGCCGCCCGATCGAACTGGGTGAACGAGGAGATCATCGGCTTCAAGAAGACGCATGGCGAAGATCGTGTTCTGGCGGCAGTAATCGATGGCGAGCCTTGGGCCAGCAGAATGGCGGGACGCGAAGCGGAAGAATGTTTCCCGCCGGCCCTGCGAGTCCATGTCGATCGCCGCGGCAAGGTCACGAGCCGTGCTGCCGAACCGATAGCCGCCGACCTGCGCGAAAGCGGCGACGGGCCCCAGACGGGACTGCTCAAGCTGATCGCGGGAATGTTCGGGCTGGGATTGGACGATCTGGTTCAGCGCGATCAACAGCGACGGCAACGTCGGCTGACCTATATTGCGGCAGCGTCGATTGCTGGAATGGCAGTGACCAGCGGACTTGCGGTTTTCGCGTTCGACAAGCGAGACGAAGCCCGCGACCAGCGGCGCGAGGCCGAAGGGCTGATCTCATTCATGCTTGGCGATCTTCGCGCCGAACTGGAACCGATCAATAAGCTGACAGCGCTGGACAAAGTCGGTGCAAAGGCGCTCGCTTACTTCGAGAAACAGGACAAGAGCGAACTTAGCGACGAAGCGTTGGCGCAACGCAGCCGGGCGCTGACATTGCTCGGCGAAATCGCAACCACGCGCGGAGACCTGGACGGGGCGTTGGCGCGATATCGCGAATCTATGGACAGTACGGCGGAACTTGTGCGGCGGGTGCCGGACAGTCCCCTACGACTGTTCGATCACGCGCAAAATGTCTTCTGGGTCGGCGACACTGCCTTGAAGCGCGGCCAAATCCGCGAGGCCGAGCAATCGATGCGCGAATATAAGCGGCTTGCCGACCGAATGGTGGCGCTCGAGCCGGACAATGCGAAATGGCGAATGGAAACCAAATATGCCGACAGCAATCTTGGGGTGATGCTCCAAGAGCGGCAAGATTTCGCCGCAGCGTCGCGTCAGTTTGAAGCGGCCTTGCGGACGGTCGAAGGGCTGACCGCCACTTTCCCCAATAATCGCGATTATCGACTATCGCTGCCCGAAACGCTCGCGTGGCTAGCTGACGCACAGTTTGGTGAGGGGAAAATCGATGAGGCCATCGCGAAAAGGCGGCGACAGATCCAAATTTTGGAAACGCTTGTCCGCCGGAGTCCCGATGATATGGCCCTCCAGATTCGGCTTCTCCCCGCGCGACGGATGCTCGGCCGATGGCTGGTATCGACAGGCGATGTCGCAAATGGCACTGCTCTGCTTTCCTCCGCCGTGGCGCTTGGCCAGTCACTGATAGCGCAGGAGCCAGACAATAGCCTGTCGGTCGAGTACACCGCCGGAGCAAAGCTCGACTTGGCGCGAGTTCTTTTGCTGGAAAGACAGATCGATAGTTCGTCTGCGCTGATCGACGAGGCATGCAGTCTGGTCGAGCACTTGATTTCGCTGGATTCGAGCCGGACCAGTGCGCGTGAGTATCGGGTCAGTTGTTCGGCGATGAGAAGCCGCATTTCGATAGAACGACGGCAGCCGGCTGACGCATTGCGATGGGCACAGCGAAGCTTGGCTGAAGCGCAATTGATCACGCCAACGCAGGCAATCCTCCGCCAAGAGAATCTGGTGCGCGCGAACTCTATGCTGGGCTTCAGCTATCACGCGGCCGGCAATCTGGCAGCTGCTCGTGCGGCATGGGAAACGGCCCTGATTGCCTGGCCCAAAGTTATCACCGACGATCCTCGGCAGATCGCTAGCCGCATGGAACTGCTCAAAGCATTGGGTCGCGATGCCGAAACGCGATCGATGGCCGATAGCCTGCGCGCCATGGGTTACAAGATTAACATCTGAAGCGGAAAGAGGAGAAAGACGTTGCCAATGCACCCGATCACCGTGACCCCGAGCAAGAATGCCAATGGTCTCTTTGAATGGACGCTGACCTACGGCGGCAGGTCGGGAACGAACGGCAATTATCCGCCCGTCTCCGTGGGGCATAGAACTCGCAACAACAAGTTTCGGATCGCACTGGTCGATCACAGTCATGGAATCACCTTTTCCGACGATCCCCTTTGGATACAGGCCGACAGCTGCCCGAGCATGCCGGGGATCGATACGCCCCAAATCGACAAGATTGAACCGGGTCAGACAATCCTCGACTTCCGTGACCGCAATGAGGGCTCGGCAGTGAACCTATGGTATCGGCTAAATTTCAATGTGCCCGGCCTCAATCCTGGCGATCCAGGCACGTTTCTTGACCCGGAAATTCGCAATGGTGGCGGCGGCGGGGTCGGTTTCGCTGGGTTCGCCGCGCTCGCTATTGCCGTCGGAGTCGCTGCGATCGCTTATGTCGCCTACGAAGCGTTTTTCGCCAATTAGTGCGGCCATGGCGGAAGGCGCGAGCGCACCATCGTCACCTCCCCGCCTCCCCTTCGCGCTGACCGTCGGGATTACCGGCCATCGACTGGGAGGGCTGGCGGGGGTTCGGGTCGGGCCGATCGGGGACGAAATTGCGCTGGCTCTTGAGACCGTCACGGGCGAAGCGGAAGCATTGCTTGCCCGCGAAAAGCATTTGTTCGCCACGTCTCCACCACTGCTCACCCTGGTGTCGCCGCTGGCCGACGGGGCGGACCAGATGGCGGCGCAGGCGGGGCTGGACCGCGGGTGGCGGCTGCAGGCGATCCTGCCATTCGCTCGGGCAACTTACATCCGCGATTTCGAAGGGCACGAGGCGCAGGCCCGCTTCATCTCATTGGTGGATCAGGCCGATTGCGTGCTGGAGTTGCCGGGCGATCCTGACGACGATGCCGATGCTTATATGGCCGTGGGGCGGGCAACGATCGCCCATTGCGACGTGCTGATCGCGATCTGGGACGGTAAGCCGCCGCGTGGTCGGGGTGGCACCGCCGAAGTGGTCCACATGGCGGTCGCACAGGGAACGCCGGTGGTCCACATACCGGCCGATGGCGAGACTCCGATCGCCCTGTTGTGGAGCGGCTTCGACCCCAATGTCGTGACTCGCGGCGGGCACGATCGCGGCATTCGCCAGCCGTTCCAGCCCGAATTGCTGAGGCGGATGCTTGACGCTGTACTGACCCCGCCACCCTTGTCGAACGAACGCATCTTCTACGACCGGTTCCTGGCCGAAAAATCGCGGCGGGTGCGCGGGCGGATCGAATATCCGCTGCTCCTGATGCTTGCCGGGGTCAGTCGCCTGAAAAACACCCATTGGCGCGAATCGAAATGCGCCGCGGCGATTGACGCCGAATGGCAGCGCTTTGCCGAGGGGTGCAGCGGCAAGCATGGCATCAGCGCCCCGCTCGACCTGCTTGAGCGCGCTTATGCCTCGAGCGACCGGCTGGCCGGCTATTATGCCCAGAATTTTCGGAGCGGCCACATCTTCAACTTCCTGCTCGCCGCCGGCGCGGTGCTGCTCGGCCTGTCCGGATTTGCGCTGCCCGCATCGAAGATCGAACTTGCGATCGTCGAATTTGCGTTCGCGCTGGCAGTCATTTTCAATACCAAATTCGGAGTCAGTCACGAATGGCATCGTCGTTGGCTGGATTACCGTCAGTTGGCCGAGCGGCTGCGACCGATGCGCAGTCTGAAATTGCTCGGCATCGCGGCGCCTGACTCGCCTGGAAGCCGGACCAATCCGGTGCCGCTGCGCTGGATCGACTGGTATGCCGCCGGGGTGTGGCGGGCGATGGGATGTCCCAACGGCGCGATCGACAAGGAGCGAGCGGCGCGGCTGGCCGAGGCGATTGCATGCCACGAAATCGAGCCGCAGATCGCCTATCATGAAGCAAGCGCAAGGCAGATCGAAACGCTTGATCGTCGCCTCGAAGGACTGGCGACATTTTTGTTTGTGCTGACTCTGATTGCTTCCGTGTTGGTGATTGTCATCCTCCAGGTTGATCCGATCTGGGTCGACCGGATGGGCAACTGGCTGACCTTGCTGTCGGCGGGTCTTCCCGCGGTCGGTACCGCGATCTTTGGGATCCGGTTCCAGGGAGATTTCGGGGGCAGCGCCGAACGCTCCCGGTCGACCGCGCAAACCCTCCAGTCGATCGAGGCGCAGATGGCGACATCGAACGGTGACCTGGTGCGATCCGCCGATCTGTTCGAGCAGGCAGCGAGAGCGATGCTGGCCGACCTCGACGAATGGAGGTTGGTCAATCAACAGCAGGAATTGTCCGCCGGATAGGTGGCTTTCATCCGAAGGCACGCTAAGGCTGAGGCGTGCCGATTCGATCCATATTGTTGTTCCTGGCCGCGCTGTGCGTGGCGACGAGTCCCGCTCGCGCTTATTGGGAATATGGCCACGAGACAGTGGCCAGGATTGCCCTGGATTCCGTTCGGCCCGACACGCGCACCAAGGTTAAGGCGTTGCTTCGGCAGGGTCGTCTCCTCGACACCCCCGGTTGCCCGGTCGCGACGATCGAGCAAGCCAGTGTCTGGGCCGATTGCATCAAGCCGCTGGGCGACCGCTTCGCTTACGCTTTTTCGTGGCATTATCAGAATGTCGATATCTGCAAGCCGTTTGATCTCAAGACCGCGTGCAAGGACGGCCATTGCGTTTCGGCGCAAATCGAGCGGCAGGCGCGATTGCTAGCCGACACCAAGGTGCCGACCCGCGAGCGGCTGATGGCGCTGGCTTTCCTGGTCCACTTCGTCGGCGATCTGGCACAGCCGATGCACGCTGGTGACCGGGGCGATCTGGGCGGCAACCGGGTGGCCGCCAATTACGGTCTGGTCGGCGGACGAACCAACCTGCACAGCATCTGGGACGGATATCTGGCCGAGCGCGCTATCTCCACTCCGCCGGGCGGACCGGGCGGACTGATCGGCACATTGTCGGCCGAAGAACGGGCGCGAATGGCGGCGGGAACGGTGACGGACTGGAGCCGCGAAAGCTGGGAGGCATCGCGGAGCCACGCTTATACGTCATTGCTCGGCGATCCCTGCGGTGAGAAAATTGCCGCTCGTCCGACCTTGACCGAGGCCGACGTCCGAAGGTTGATCCCCGAGGTTCGGCGCGAGATACTGGCCGGCGGTCTGAGGCTGGGCCGATTGCTCGACGATGCGCTCGGTCCCGAGGCAAAGGCGCCCGGGCAACGCGACCGGTAGCGGGAAACGCGCCGCTTCTCGAGCGTTTGATCGTAGATTGAGTGCGTCCGTAACGAGAAGGGAATGAGCAATGCGTCCGATGTTCACTTATACCGTCCTCGCCGCAATCGCGATCGCCGCCCCCGCGGCGGCGCATCACGGCTGGAGCAGTTACGATAATGAGAAGACGATCCGCGTGACCGCTCCGCTTTCGGGGGTGACGTGGGGAAATCCCCACGGTGCCGCGAAGGTCATGTGGCAGGGCAAGCGGTGGGATGTGATTCTGGCCCCCACCGGACGGATGGAGTCGCGCGGACTGACACAGGCCATGCTGACCGGGCGCAAGCCGGTGACCCTGATCGGCTATCCGCGACGTGACGGTGCCGCCGAAATGCGGATCGAAACGGTCATCGCGGACGGCAAGACGGTCGAACTGCGCTGAGCGGCGCAGTCAGCGCGGCGATCCTGCAATTCGCCGAGACGCTGGCCGCGTCGGATTTCGGCCATTGGGCGGCGGCGTCGCCCCTCGCCTATCCGGTCGCCAACGTCGTGCATTTGCTGGGGTTGGTGATGCTGGTCGGCGGGATCGGCTTGCTCGACCTGCGGCTGGTCGGTCTGTTTCGATCGCTGCCTATGGCACCATTGTCGCGCGCGCTGACCCCGGTGGCGATTGTCGGGCTGATACTGATGATCCCGAGCGGGCTGACGATGGTCGCCGCCGATGCCGCGGTCGCGGAATCGGCGACGTTCCGGTGGAAATTACTGCTGATCGGAATCGCGCTGACCAATGCTTTGGCATTCCGCTTCTGGTGGCGCGATCGGATCGAGGATTGGGATAGGTCCCCGCCTGCCGCGGGACGACTGATGGCGGCGGGGTCCATCCTGCTGTGGCTGGCAATCGCGACGTTCGGTCGAATGATTGCGTATAACTAACGCCGCTTACCGACGAAGATCGCGACGGCATCGACCACGCCCGGCGCGATCGGTAGCGACGGGTCGCCATACGTTGCCATATTGGCAGTGCGATCGGTGGTCGCCACCGTCTTCAGCACATGGTTCACCCCGGCCAAGATGACCAATTGGGCTTTCGGCTGCACCGCGACCAGCGCGCGGGCGTCGATCGGGGTGACCTGGAGATCGCGGTCGCCCTGAAGAACGAGCAACGGCACCTTGAGCGACGCGGCCAACCGTGGCGGATCGTGGGACAGCAGGTCGATCATGTAGGGCTGGATCGCCTCGCCAAACAGCGGCTGGAGACCGACCGGAATATCGGCATTGTTGAACCGCTGGCGCGCTTCCAGCCGGGCGAGTGCGGTGTAGGCCGAGGCCAAGTAAGGTGCATTAGCCGGGTTGGCGACGAGCTGCTCGCGGATGATCGTTCCGAGGCGCCGACCGGGTCCCGAGACACTGATCACCCCGCATAGGTCCTTGCGGTCCTGGGCTGCGGCAAGCGCGACCAGACTGCCCTCGCTATGACCGAGTAACCAAACGCAGCGCGCCCCCGTGGCGGCGCGTGAGGCTTTGGCCCATGCGTGGGCGTCGGCGGCATAATCGGCGATGGTCACGGCATTGGGATTGGCAATTGCTGCGTTGCTGCCGAACATGCCGCGCTTGTCGATGCGGACCGTGGTGACGCCGCGCGCGGCGAGGCCCTGGGCGAGCAGGCGATAGGGTTGGGCTCTGACACCAAGCGGATTGTTGCCATCGCGGTCGGTCGGGCCCGAGCCGGGAATGATGACCACCACGGGTGCCCGCCTTCCGGCGTCGAGCAACGTTCCAGCGAGTGCGCCTTGCGGGCCGGGAGCGGCGATCTGCCGCTCGACGGGGGCGGCCTGGGCGGCTGCAAGCGCGGCAGCGATCAGTAGCGCGCTCACTTGTCGCCTCCCCAACGCCAACGCCACCCGCCTTCGGTACGTGACGCGTAGATCGGCAGCGGCAGAATGGCGGCCGTCACGATGGCAACGAAGAGAGCCAGCGGCTTATCCTCGAGCAGCGCTGCAAGGCCAATGATCAGTGCCACGTGCAAGCCCATGAACGCCCAGCCCTGCCAGGCGATCGGAAGACCGGCGCCGAGGCCATAAGCCTTGTGGCGAAACCAGGGCCGGTTGTCGTTGAACAGCCAGAACATCACTCGCTCTCCTTCGGTGGCCGGCCGCGACGAACGGGCCGGGGGGATTCAAGTTTCACGCCGCGCTGCTTCATCGCCTCGCGCAGCAGACATTCGACCTCGGCATTGACTGAGCGCAGATCGGCTGCGGCGCAGCGCTCGATCGCCGCCCACAGGGCGGGATCGACCCTCAAGGGGTAGGCTTTGCGCTGGCCGGCCATAACCTCAGGTGTACAGGCTGCCGGTGTTGACCACGGGCTGCGTGTCGCGCTCGCCGCACAGCACGACCATCAGGTTGGAGACCATCGCCGCGCGGCGCTCGTCGTCCAGCTCGACGACATTCTTTTCGCTGAGCATGGCGAGCGCCATCTCGACCATCCCGACCGCGCCCTCGACCAATGTCTTGCGCGCGGCGACCACGGCCTGTGCCTGCTGCCGGCGAAGCATCGCGCCGGCGATTTCCTGCGCATAAGCCAGATGAGTGAAGCCGCATTCGTCGACCGTGATGCCGGCCACGGCAAGGCGTTCCTGCAATTCGGAACGAAGCTCAACCCCGACCTGATCGTGATTGCCGCGCAAGGTAACCTCCAGATGTTCGAAATCATCATAGGGGTAGCGCGAACCAATGGTGCGGATCGCGGCTTCGACCTGGACCCGGACGAACTGCGAATAATCGTCGACGTCGAACAGCGCCTGCGCGGTATCGACCACGCGCCACACGATCTGCGCGGCCATTTCGATCGGGTTGCCGCGAAGGTCGTTGACCTTGATCCGCTCCGAAATGAAGTTGTTGGCGCGGACCGAAACCTTCTTGCGGATCATCCACGGCAGGACCCAGCGCAGACCGGTGTTGCGGTCGGTGCCCTTGTAGGAACCGAACAAGGTAATCGCCGCGCCCTGGTTTGGCTGCAGCATGTAGAAGCCGCAGGCGACGAACAGGAGGACGATCGGCGAGAGAATCATCAAGGCGAGCGTCAGCGGACCAAACTGGTCGCGGACCAGCAGGCTGATGCCCCAGCCTTGCGCGATGATGGAAACAAGCAGCACAGCGAGCATCATATAGCCGCTAGTGGTCGCCGCCGGCCGTTCGCGGCTGGAGGTGAGGGCGAAGGTGGGTTCGGACATCGATCAGGCTCCCCTTTTAATTGATATCATATTTATATCATTCGTTTCGGGAGTCA
>JAZKHF010000053.1:0-1661 GCA_040385545.1 Pseudomonadota bacterium | reverse complement strand
TGGTGGATCGTCCAGCTCGACAGGAAGCGAAGCTTGTCGTCGAGGGTGGCCAATGCTTCGAGATGTGGCGCGGCGAGGTCGGGCTTGGACATGAAGATGCCCTAGCGAGGCAATGACGTTCGCGCAAAAGGGGTTTCGCTGTTAAGTTGATCGAACGCGGGAGGAGAAGGTGATGAGCTTGCTGGCGCTGGTTGCGATGGTGGCCGCCGCGCCGCCCTTGTTCGTCGAGAAACCCTGCAGCGATCCTGCGATCGCGGCAGTGGCGCGGTGCGGGACGGTCGAGGTTCCGGAAAATCGCGCGCGGCCCATGGGGCGGCGGATCGCGCTCAACCTGGTCATCCTCAAGCCCGCGTCGGGCAAGGCCGACTTGCCGCCCGTGTTCGACATCGACGGTGGGCCGGGGCTGGCGGTGACCAAGAATGCCGGATTCTACGCGACCGACGGCATAGCTTATCGCGCGCGGCGCGAGATCGTGATGATCGACCAGCGCGGCACCGGCGGGTCGAACCGGCTGAGCTGCCCCGAGCTGGAAGCGCCCGAGGGGGCGTATCGCCCGATGATGCCGGTCGATGCGGTCAAGCGCTGCCGCGACTCGCTGAGGAGCAAGGCCGACCTTCGCCACTATCTCACTGCCGATGCGGTGGCCGATCTGGAGGCGGTGCGGATCGCGCTCGGCTATGGCAAGATCGACCTCGCCGGCCTGTCCTACGGGACCACGGTGGCGCTGCGCTACATGGCAACCTATCCCGACCAGGTGCGGGCGGCGTTGCTGATGGGCGTCTCACCGCCGACCGCCATGCCGCCCGCACTTCATGCCCCGGCGGCGGAGGGCGCGTTCGGGCTGCTCGCCGCGCAGTGCAAGGCCGAAGCCGCGTGCGGCAAGGCGTTTGATCCGGTGCGCGATTTCGATGCCGCGAAGGCGGGACTGAAGGCGAAAGGCGAGCTGCCGCCCGAGGTGTTCGCCGAGAAGATTCGCTCGATGATGTACCAGCCGGCGACCGCGCGAAAAATCCCGTGGATTCTTAGTCGCGCCGCTGCCGGCGATCTGACGCCGTTCACCGAGGCGACAAAGCCCAGCGGGCCGAGCCCGTTCGCCGACGGCATGTTCCTGTCGGTGACGTGCAGCGAGGCGCTGGCGTTGATGGATTATGATTCGGCCGCGCGCGCCGCACGTCGGACCCGCTTCGGCGATTATCGCTTGGTGCGACAGCGAGCAGCCTGCGCGGCCTGGCCGGTCGGCGATGCGGGTAAGTTCCTCGGGCCGATCAAGACTTCGGCGGCGGTGCTCATGGTTTCGGGCCAGCTCGATCCGGTTACCCCGCCGGCTTGGGCGGACATATTGGTGCAATCGCTGCCGCGCGCTCGCCATCTGGTCATCCCCGCCAGCGGCCATGTGTTCGACGGCCTGTCTGGGATCGACACCTGCCTCGATCCATTGCTGGTCAAGTTTCTGGAAACCGGTGATCCGACGGCGGTCGACCCGGCCTGCCTTGCGACCATGCAGCCGCCGGCCTTTGCGACCGCTCGATAAGCGAGGGTAACGCCGAGCCGACCTATCCCCGCGCCCGCTCGAACTTCCCTCGCCCGGTGGCTGCTCTATCTTGAGGGTCTTTGCCGGAGAACAGAATGAGCTGGATGATCGGACGGGCCGCGGCCATGTC
>JAZKHF010000052.1:0-1711 GCA_040385545.1 Pseudomonadota bacterium | reverse complement strand
CAGAACCTGATCGGCCTGCTCGAGCGCCGCCTCGACATGATCGTCTATCGCGCCAAGTTCGCGCCGACCATCTGGGCCGCTCGCCAACTGGTCAGTCACGGTCACATCCGCGTCAACGGCATCAAGTGCAACATCGCCTCGCGTCGCTGCGACGTGAACGACGTGATCGAACTTGGCCCCAAGGCGCAGGAAATGGCGCTGGTCATGGAAGCGCAGGGCCTGGCCGAGCGCGACATCCCCGAATATGTCTCGGCCGACGGCACCGCCAAGGTCACCTTCGCCCGCGTTCCGACGCTCGACGAAGTGCCTTATCCGGTGCGCATGGAGCCGAACCTGGTGGTCGAATTTTACTCGCGCTAAGCGATCGACCAGCATTGCGAACAAAAAGGGCGGCCCGGCAGGGTCGCCCTTCTTTGTTTCAGCACCTCATTTACCGACCGATCGTCGCCTCCAGCGCCACGCCAATGCGGTTGAGCATATCGGTCCGCGCATTGCTGTCATCGAGCTGGTGATCGAGGCCCTTGTAGCGGATGAGTTCCACTTTCCGCCCCGCGCCGCGCAACGCCGATTCCATCTTTTCGCTATGGGAAATGCCGACGTTGATATCCATGTCGCCGTGGAACATCAGCACCGGCGCCTGGATCTTGGCGACATTGCGCAGCGGCGAACCTTCGGCAATATGCGGCCCGGAGCCGACCATCGCCTGAACCAATTTGGCATTGGTGTAATCTTCGGCTTCCTTTTTTAGCAGCGCGAAGTCAGTGACCGGCGCGATCGCCACCGCCGCCTTGTACAGGCTTGGTTCGATCGCCGCCGATTGCAGGGCCGCATAGCCGCCATACGACCAGCCAACGATTGCGATCCGGGCCGGGTCGGCAATGCCTTCCCGCGCCAGATAACGGGCGGCGTCTCCGATGTCGGCGATCGACGTCTTCCATTTGATGAACCCATTGGTGTTCTGGAATTCCTCGCCATAGCCCGAGGATCCGCGATAATTGGGCTGAATCACGGCATAACCGCGGGCCGCGAAGAATTGCGCCAGCCAGTCGAAGCCCCATTCGTCGCGTGAACTTGGCCCGCCGTGCGGCAGGACCACCGCCGGCAACCCCTTGCCGCCGGTGCCGGGTGGCAGCGTGACGTAGGCGGGGATCTTGGTGCCGTCGGCGGCCGCGTAGGTGATCGACTTGACCGATGCCAGCGGCTTGCCCTCCAGCGCCGGCCGGACCAGCGCCAGTTCATTCATCTTCTTGGTCGCACGATCAAGGATGTAGAAGCCGCCAGGATGCGTGTCCGCGCTGGCAAAGATCAGCAATTTCTGGCCGTCGGCACTCGATCCGTCGAAATGGACGATCGGATATTTGGGGATCGCCTTGCCCAGTGCGGTCGCCAGCTTGGCATATTCGGGATCGAAATAGACCACACGCCGCTGTTCGTCGGTGTAGGTATAACCGATTACCTTCCGGCCCTTGCCGATCCGCACCACGCCATTGATATCGACCCGTGGATCCGATGCGACGGGGGTCAATTTGCCCGACCCATCGAGCGCCATCCGGAACAGTGCATCGCGTCCATTGGTCTTTTTGAGCACGAACACGGTGTCGCTTTGCCCTTCGACCGTCAGCGGATAGATGCCCTCCCCGGTGCGCGACACATATTCGCCCAGCACGACCCAGTTTCGCGAGCCCTGCTTTCGATAGCGATAGCGCGTGAC
>JAZKHF010000051.1:0-5772 GCA_040385545.1 Pseudomonadota bacterium | reverse complement strand
TGTCGAGATCGTTGGAAAGCTCGGCGATGCGCACGACATGGTCGAGCACCAGCCGTTGATCGTGGACGGGGCAACGGAAGGTCATGGGCGGCTCACCTTGAACGAAGTTGCCCCATGCCATAGCGAGCGCGCCATGAGCCCGCCAGAGACACAAGTACTGCCGTTCGACGAGGCGGGTATTGCCCGAGCCGCCGCGGTGATCTTGGGCGGGCAGCCGGTCGCTGTGCCGACCGAGACGGTCTACGGTTTAGCCGCCGACGCCACCTCGGCCGAGGCGGTCGCGCGAATCTATGCCGCCAAGGGCCGCCCGAGCTTCAATCCCCTGATCGTGCATGTGCCGGATCTCACCGCTGGGGAGCGACTGGGGGTGTTCGATCAGGAAGCGCGGGCGCTGGCCGAAGCGCATTGGCCGGGACCATTGACGATCGTCGTCCCCGCGCGAGCGGATAATGGGATCGCCGCCATCGTCACAGCCGGTCTTGGCACCATCGCGCTGCGAGTCCCCGCCCATCCGGCGATGCAGGCGCTGCTGGCCGCCACGGATCGCCCCCTCGCCGCCCCGTCCGCCAATGCCAGCGGCCGCATCAGTCCCACGCGCGCCGCGCATGTGCTTGCCAGCCTGAACGGCAAGATTCCGCTTGTGATCGACGGCGGCGCTACCGCACGCGGGATCGAGTCGACCATCCTCGCGGCGACCGGCGGCGGGTTGCGGCTACTTCGGCGCGGACCGGTTGAGGTGGATGCGCCGCTTGCCACCGGCGCAATCGAGGCACCGGGCATGATGGCCAGCCATTATGCCCCGACTAAGCCGCTCCGCCTGGATGCGACCGAGGCGCGCGATGGCGAATTTCTGATAGGCTTCGGCGCGGTCGCGGGCGATGCCAACCTTAGCGAAAGCGGCGACCTGATCGAAGCCGCAGCGCGCCTCTTCCATCTGCTTCATCTGGCCGATGCCTCCGCCAAACCAAACATCGCCGTTGCGCCGATACCGAGCGAAGGCCTCGGCGCCGCCATAAAAGATCGGTTGACTCGAGCGGCAGCGTCACGCTGACCACTTTTTGCTTGATTGTTGACTGTGCAAAGTAAACTACTTGGGGCAATTGTGCTTGACGTCTTAACGGAGACGTGAGTCGAATAGGGGAGAGTTCATGAACATTAAGATATTCGCGACCGGCATTTTTATTGCATTAGCTGGATGCGCCACGGTCTCGCAAATGACCGCAACTGGCGGCAGCCGCGCTGACGGCGTGGTTCGCCTTTCTTACGAATTGGGCGTTTTCGACAAGGCTCGAATTGACGAGTCCTCTGCTCTTCGGTCTGCGCAGGCACGGTGCAAAACGTGGGGCTATAAAGATGCTGAAGCTTTTGGGGGTATTACGCGTCAATGCCAAGCCCCAGGAGGAATGTACGGTTGCCAAAGGTGGCTTATCACGAAAGAGTATCAGTGCTTAGGGGCGAACGCACCAAGTTAACCGTAAAGTGTTTAACATTAGTGTGAAAAGCCCTAGGGTGAGCAATTGAAGTTCGAAGTATAAATGCGAACAATTATTCTTTATTTTGTGATCGCTTGTTCGGTTCCCAGCGCGGCGTTAGCGACGCGCTGGGTTTCCGTATCAAAAGACGACGAACGCCAATACTACATCGATTTAGATGCAGTTGTTGTCGACGGCCTTGTCAGAACGGTGTGGCTGAAAACTGTCATCGCGCAACCATTGAAAAAACGCGAGGCTTCGAGAATTGAAAAATGGATGCACGACTGTGAAAATGAACGTGTAAAGCTTCTCGCGGTTACGACTTATAGGGAAAATGGCGAAGTATTGGGATCTGGTGAAGCTCCGCACTATACCCAAGGATGGCAAAAATCTTCCTATGAGATACGGACCAGTTTAGTCCATGCGCAGGTCTGCGGCTCGTCGCCCAATCTCAATATTAAACCCAAAACCACCAACACGGATGCTACGACGAGTTAAACGATTTCTCGTTTCTCGCTCTTCAGCCTTGCCTGGAAACTTTTGCGCAGCTTGGCCAGCTTGGGCGGGATGATCGCCATGCAATAGGGATTGCGCGTGCCTTCGCGGGCCCAATAATCCTGGTGATCGGCTTCGGCCGGATACCAGGTCGCGGGCTCCTCGATGGTGGTGACGATCGGCGCCGATTGCTCGACCTGGGCGCGGTCGATCGCGGCGCGCGCTTCGGCTCGCTGTTCGTCGTCCAGCGGGAAGATCGCCGAGCGATATTGCGTACCGACGTCATTGCCCTGGCGATTGAGCTGGGTCGGATCGTGGGTCGCGAAAAAGATGTCGAGCAGATCTCCATAGCCGACCACTTGCGGATCGAAGGTCACGCGGATCGCCTCGGCATGGCCGGTCGTGCCCGAGCAGACTTCGCGATAGGTGGGATCGGTCGTCGCGCCGCCGGTATAGCCGCTCTCGACCCGGCTCACGCCCGCAATATCGAGGAACACCGCCTCGGTGCACCAGAAACATCCGCCCGCCAGGACGGCCACTTGCTCGGCCATGTCATGCTCCTTGCTTGAGCAAGGGAAATGGCGACGCGGACCGCTCCCCGCAAGGGGTCAGCTCTACTTGTAGCTCGCCTTGAGGCTGGCCAGCTCGACGCGCTTGCCGACCCACTCGGCCAGTTCGTCGAGCGTCAGCGGCTCGTCGAACACCACGCCGGCGCGGCGCTCGCTGTACCAGCGAATATTGCCCTTGATCGGGCGCAGGCTCTCGACCACCACCACGACATCCTTGCCGAGGCAATATTCCTCGATCGGCTCGACCTTCATCCCGCCCAGCGAAATGTCGCGCACTTCGCAATTATAATAGGTCTTGCCGACCCGGATATTGGCCTTGCAGCGCACGTCTAGCCGCGGCGGGCGCGGGCGGAAGCCGTGGCGCGGCTTTCGCCCGGCAAGCAATTCGCCAAGGTCGATGTTGCGCGCGAACTTGAAGCCAGCGGTCCCTTCGCGAGTCCAGATCACGGAGGCCGGGATCTGGCTGCTGTTGAATTCGATGGTCACTTCGTCGCCGACGCCGACCACCTGCCCGACTTCGGCCATCAGCCCGCCAGCCGACATGTTGCGGACGCGGATCAGTTGCTCGCCGCGTGTCGTGGTCAGTTTGACGATACACAGGGTCGAGGGCAGGCGATCGTCCTCACGCTTCTCCGACGGGCGCGGGACGGCAGTCGACAGCGAAAATGTGGTCGATTCGAACGCAATATCGTCCTGATCGAGCGATATCGCCGGTTTACGGCGGATCAATGAGCCGAACATTCCCCACTCCATCGGAGAAAACTCTCCAGACGTGGCATTTTAGGACAGTTGCGGTTAATAAGCCGTTTCTTGCGTTTGACGCGTTAACCATCTGGTGCGCATCGTGCATCCAGGAGCAAGGTTGAACAGGGATACCAGCGTCATGACGCGGCCGCGTCTATTATTGATCGATGACGAACCGCAGCTTGCCGCGTTCGTCGCAAGCGCGGCCCGGATGTGCGGCTTCGACCCCATCACCACCGACCGCGATGAGGATTTTCGCGCCCGCCTGCTCGCCGAAGCGCCGCAGATGGTGGCGCTCGATCTCGGCATGCCGGGGATGGACGGAGTTGAACTGCTGCGCTTCCTGGCCGACCAGGATTACACCGGCCCGGTGCTGATCATCAGCGGCTTCGACCGACGCGTTCTGGAAAGCGCTTTCCGGCTGGGCGAGGCGCTCGGCCTGCGCATGGTCGGCCCGCTGGAGAAGCCCGCGCGGCTCGATGCGCTGGAGGCGATCCTTAAGCAGCAGCTGGCCAGCCCCGCACCATGAGCCCGACGCAATGACATTCAGGCCATGATCAGCACCGCCGATCTCGGCCTGCTCGACGGGTTCGAACGCGCGCTGATCAATCACCGGCTGCACATGGTCTACCAGCCCAAGGTGTCGCTGACCGACGGCAGCCTGAAGCGGGTCGAAGCCTTGGTCCGCTGGGACGACCCCAAAATGGGCATGGTGCCGCCATCGCGGTTCGTGCCGCTGGCCGAACGCCACGGGCTGATCGACCAATTGACCCAATGGGGGCTGACCACGACTCTTCGCCAGTGGCTCGAATGGCGCTCGCGCGGCATCGATACCTGCATCGCCTTCAACATTTCGGCGCTGTCGCTGGAACAGCTCGACTTTCCCGATCTGGTCGAGCGGATGTGCCGCGCGCTCGATGTGCCGACCGACCGGCTGGTGCTGGAACTGACCGAGGGCGCGACCCAGCCCCTGGTCAAATTGATGGACACGCTGACCCGCTTCCGGATCAAGGGGATCGGGCTTGCGATGGACGATTTCGGGGTCGGTTATTCGACCCTGATGCAGCTTCGCCAACTGCCCTTCACCGAGATCAAGATCGACCGTTTCTTCGTCGACGATGCGGTCACCGCCAGGGACAGCAAGGCGATCGTCGAATCGATCATCCGGCTGGCCCACAGCCTCGACCTCAGCGTCACCGCCGAGGGGATCGAGACCGAGGCGCAATTGCTTTTGTTGCGCTCGCTCGGCTGCGATGTCGGCCAGGGTTACTGGATCGGACGACCGCTCGAACCCGACCGGCTGGAAGCGTGGCAGGCGGCGTGGAGCGAGACCTGGGCCGGGCTTGCCAAACCGGTCAGCCGTCGAGGTCGAACTTCACGCCCTGCGCCAGCGGCAGCGCCCGTCCATAATTGATCGTATTGGTCGCACGCCGCATGTAAGCGCGCCAGCTGTCCGATCCGCTTTCGCGCCCGCCGCCGGTCTCTTTCTCGCCGCCGAACGCACCGCCGATTTCGGCGCCCGACGGGCCAATATTGACGTTGGCGATGCCGCAATCGCTGCCCGCGGCGGAGAGGAATTGCTCGGCCTCGCGAAGGTCGTTGGTGAAGATCGAACTCGACAGGCCTTGCGCGACATCATTGTTGAGCGCGATGGCCTGGTCGAGCGTCGAATAGCGCAGGACGTAAAGGATCGGCGCGAACGTTTCCTGCAGCACGATCCCCTCCTGCGCATCGACTTCAACCAAGGCTGGTCGGACGTAATGGCCGCCTTCAACCGCATCGACCCGCTCGATCGTCGGGCAGGCACTTTCCATCGCTTCAAAGGCACCGGCATCGATCAGCGGTCCGACCAATGTTCCGGGATCGCGCGGATCGCCGACCGGGATTTTCGCGATCAGGATGCGCAGCCGCGCCACCAGCGCATCGGCAATGCTGTCGTGGACGATTAGCCGGCGCAGGCTGGTGCAGCGCTGCCCCGCGGTCCCCGCCGCCGAAAACAAGATCGCGCGCTCGGCCAGCGCGAGATCGGCCGACGGCGCGACGATCATCGCATTGTTACCGCCAAGCTCGAGCAATGACCGCCCGAACCGCGCGGCCACTTTCGGTCCCAATTCGCGGCCCATGCGGGTCGATCCGGTCGCCGAGACCAGCGCCACCCGCCGATCGTCGGCCAGCGCCGCGCCGACCTCGCGCCCGCCCTGCACCACTTGCAGCAATCCGTCGGGCGCATCGCCGAACCGCGCCAAAGCCCGCGCCGCAATCGCCATCGTCGCGGCCGCCGTCAGCGGCGTCTTCTCGCTCGGCTTCCAGATGACGGAATCGCCGCACACCAACGCCAACGCCGCATTCCACGCCCATACCGCAACCGGGAAATTGAACGCGCTGATCACCGCCACCGGCCCCAGCGGATGCCATTGCTCGATCATGCGATGCTCGGGCCGCTCGCTGGCGATGGTCAGTCCGTACAGCTGCCGCGACAGGCCGACCGCATA
>JAZKHF010000050.1:0-3691 GCA_040385545.1 Pseudomonadota bacterium | reverse complement strand
TTGTGCCGATGTCCATGATGGAACAGGCGGCGGGTTCGACGGCGGGTTCGGTCGCGGCGAATTGGGCTGATGGCGCAACCGCTGGCATCTCGACGGCGCTTGCCGGTGATCGCGGGCGCGGCGCGCTGGACGCGATGAACGAAACCAACCCGAACGCCTCGATGGCGGGGTGGCTCGGCGGCGGCATCATGGGGGCCGCTGGCCTCGAAATGGGTGCGGCGAAGTTGCTCGCACCCGGACTTGCCCGGTTTGCTCCGCGTGTCGCTGACACCGCCTACGGGGGCACCTACGGCGCGACGAACGCTGATGAGGGCGAAGGTATGGCCGGGGCCGCTATCGGCGCTGCTGCGGGCCTTGGCGGCGGTATTTTAGGACAAAAGCTGTTCTCGGCAGTCGGCAAGGGCTTTACCGGCGTGCGCGACCCGATGGTGCAGCGTCTGAACGATGCTGGCGTGCCGTTGACGGTTGGGCAGTCGGTCAGCCGTTCGGGCCGTTTCGGCGAGCAAATGAAGGCTATCGAGGATGCGATGACTTCGCTTCCCGGCGTGGGCGGCATGGTCAACGCGCGCCGCACCGAAGGGCTGGGCGGGTTCAACGCGGCTGCATTCGATACGGCTGCTGCACCCGGTGCGACGATCACCGCAACCGGGGCCGATGGGATGCGCCAGGTGCGCCAGTCGGTCGGCGATGCGTATGACAGCGCGCTCTTGCCGAGCCAGATCGACACGACCGATGCGCAGATGATCGCCGACCTGGCGCAAGCGCGGATCGCCGCCGACGCCATCCCCGACGTTCAGCCGACCGACCCCCGCGCCTTTGCCAACGCCGCATTGCGGAATCGTATCGAGGGCGGGATTGACCCGGCGACCGGCATGATGAGCGGACGCAATTTTCAGGAAGCGTATCGCGGTTTGGGCCGTAGTGGACGCGAACGTGCCAACAGCGACTTCGGCTATGAAGTCGGGCAAGTCACGCGCCAAGGTCAGGATTTACTCGGCGAGGCGCTGGAACGCCAGAACCCCGGCGCGTTCACCGGTTTCCTTGAAGCCAACGCCGCCAACCGCCGCGCGAACGTGCTGGCGGACGCGATGAAGAACGCGGCCAATCAGGGCGACGAACTGATCACCCCGGCGCAACTCAACCGCGCCGATGTCACCTCGACCTCGCGCCTTGAAGGCAAGATCAACAGCGCGTCGGGCAATCGTCCGTTCTATGACCTCGCCACGGCGGGTCAGGCGGTGTTGCCTTCGCGCGTTCCCGACAGTGGCACAGCAAGCCGCATGATGACGGGCATGGCCTTGGGCGGCGTAGCTGGTGCTGGTGGTGCTGGCGGCTATGCGCTCGGCGGGACCGAAGGCGCGCAGGCAGGAAGCGGCGGAAGTCTAGCCGCCGCTCTGGCCCTTACCTTTGGCGGGACGAAGGGTGTTCAGCGCATGGCGACCAAGGCCCTTCTCGACCGTCCAGACGTCGCCATTCGCATCGGTGAACAGATCCAGCGCAACCCCCGTCTCGCCGGACTTCTCGGCAGCACGGCGGGCGGCAACCTCCTCGCGAGTCTCGTATCGGGGGAATAGGCCCAGACGCCGCAGCAGCTCGAAGAGAGCGGCTTTGGCGGCGACGATGATGAATATCTCAACGGCGGTCACGCGCCAAATCTAACACAATTTCCCAATTTCGCAACAGCCTGCCTCGGCGGGCCTTTTCCCGTGCGGAGACAACATGGCCTTTTCGGATTACCAACTGACGCCAGACGCCAATACCGTCATTGGCGGGTCGATCTTCATCGGCCCGAACATGGCGCGTGGGGACGTGCGCGAGGCGTTGCAACAGTTCGCCGCCGATGGCCGGGCTTTGTCGGATGTGGTGGTCGATGCCTCGCTTGCGACCGCGACCCCGCCTGAAAACTATTTCACCACCCGCGCCGCCGGGGCTGCTGCTACAGCTACCGACGCACTGTTCAGTAGCGACGAAGAAGGCGCGATGGCGGTCTATCGCCGGACGGCCATCGTTCCGAACTATCTGAAACTCTACGAGGTCGCGACCAAAGCCTATATCGACGGTGCGATTGCTGCATTCTCGACAACGATTGCTGGCAAGGTCGCTGCGGCCACGCTCGCCGATGTTGGTGGCGCTGCCTTGGTTGGCGTCTCATCGGGCGGCACGCTTCAAGCGATGCTCGACACGCTCGGGGGTCGGCTTTCCCCCGTCTCCGCCAACGTCGCGCGTTCGAAAATCTGGACCGCGCCGACCGGCTTGAACAACCCGCTCGGCCTGTCCGTGGTGTCGAGCGGCGGTGCCTTCGCCTTCAACCGCAGCCCCTATGAGGCGGCGGACTGGGCTAAATATGCCACCGGGATTAGCCATTTCTACGTCGATTGGGCGCTCGGCGCTGACGTGAATGCTGGCACGTCGGCGGGGGCGGGTAATGCGTGGAAGACCTTCGACAAGGTTCTGGCGTCGGCGGTGGACAAGTCGATCATTCACCTCATGGACGCGCGGGTCGGGGCAAACTGGTATTTCACCGGGGACGCGGATTTCGGCGCGCGGCGCATCAAGATTATCAGCGGGCATTCTTCGGGCGAAACCGTCGTGTGCAGCACGAATGAGAACTGGGACACGACCTATATGGCTTGGGTCGCGGACGGCTCGGCGTTCAAGTCCACTGCCGCGACGACGGGTTCTGTAATCTATTCGATGGGTGATCTGAACTACCGGGACGCTTACGGCCTGCCGTTGGCAATGCCGCACGTCGCTAGCCTAGCGGTGTGCAAGACGACGCCAGGTTCGTGGAACTGGGACGGGACCACGCTTTCGGTCCACATGATCGACGCGCGCACGCCTGACATCGCGAACGGGTGGATGCCGATCAGCAGCTACAGCGGGGGCAATTTCAAGTCCGACGCAGACCTGACGATGGAGGGTTTGCTGTTCGCCTACAACGGCGGCGGGGCTGGCCTGTCCGCGCTTCGCATCCGGCCCACGACCACCGGGGCGGCGAACACGCAAAAGGTGGCGCTCAAGAACGTCAAGGGGTTCGGTTCCGACGCTAACGCGATCCAAGTGCTCGACAAGCTGGTTGTCGCAGCCGAAAACTGCTTCGGCGGGAACTGCTTTTACGACATCCTGAATTATTCGACGTTCATATCCACCGGCACCAAAGCCCAGTGGATGACGGTCTATGAGTCCAACTGCGGTGGGCATGACGCTGGGTATTCGGGACGGGCAAACCCGACGGCATCGGACTCTAACAACCTGACCACGGCGCACGCCGGGATGCACGTTTGGCGGGTAAACCCCAAGGGCTACAACATCCCGAATAGCTGGCTTGGCGACGTTGGCGGGGTCTATTCGATCACGTTCGGCGCGCGGGCGAGCGAGGCCACGGCGGGAACGCTATTCCAGAACGGTTTCTGGTATCAGAGGCTTTCCGGCGAAGGTTCGGCGAACGCGAAGATGGTCCTGATCGGCTGCGACGCCGACGCGACCTCGGCGGGGAAATACCACCTATCGAACTGGAACGATGCCGAGACGGCGGCGAGCCTTGGCGAAATCCACATCGCCGACTGGCTTGGCGTCACCGCGCCTTCGGTGCGGGCCGGGACGATCCTCAAGAACTACGAGACAGGGGCGGTGCTGTGACCGCCCTTGGCCTATCCGCACAGATGGGGCTTGGCCTCGATGGATGTCCGCG
>JAZKHF010000049.1:0-5783 GCA_040385545.1 Pseudomonadota bacterium | reverse complement strand
CGGGCGACCAGGCCCGCAGCCTCGCCGACGCCGGCCTCGATTATTACAACCACAATATCGACACCTCGCCCGAACATTATGGCGACATCATCACCACCCGCACCTTCCAGGAACGGCTCGATACATTGGAGGAAGTTCGGCAGGCCGGGATGGCGGTGTGCTGCGGCGGCATCGTCGGCATGGGCGAGACTCGCGCCGACCGCGTCGGCTTCATCCACTCGCTCGCCACGCTTCCACGCCACCCCGAAAGCGTGCCCGTCAATGCGTTGGTGCCGGTGAAGGGCACCGTGCTGGGCGACATGTGGGGCGGCGACCGGATGATCGACGACATTGAATTCGTCCGCACCGTCGCCGTCGCGCGCATCACCATGCCGCGCAGCATGGTCCGCCTCTCGGCCGGCCGCGAAAGCATGAGCGAGGCGGTACAGGCCTTGTGCTTCCTGGCCGGCGCCAACAGCATCTTCACCGGCGACAAACTTCTCACCACCGCGAACGCGGGGGATGACAGGGATGCGGCTTTGCTCGCCAAGCTGGGCATGCGGCCGATGGTGGCGGAGGAGCCGATGCGGGTCAGCGCTTCCGAAAAACCTCCCCGGAACGGGAAGGTTTTAGTTTGATCACTTCCCTGCTCATCGCCAACCGCGGCGAAATCGCCTGCCGCATCATCCGCACTGCGCGGCAGATGAACATTCGCACGGTCGCGGTCTATTCGGATGCGGATGTCAAGGCGCTGCACGTGCGCATGGCCGAGGAGGCGGTGCATATCGGTCCGAGCCCGGCGCGGGAGAGTTATCTGGTCGGCGACAAGATCATCGCGGCGGCCAAGACCACCGGCGCTGAAGCGATCCATCCCGGCTATGGGTTCCTGTCCGAGAATGCCGACTTCGCGCAGGCGGTGATCGATGCCGGACTGGTGTGGGTGGGACCCAAGCCGGATTCGATCCGCGCGATGGGACTGAAGGATGCGGCCAAGGCGCTGATGAGCGCCGCCGGGGTGCCCGTCACCCCGGGCTATATGGGTGACAATCAGGATCCCGCCTACCTTGCCGAGCAGGCCGCGATCATCGGCTATCCCGTGCTGATCAAGGCGGTTGCCGGCGGCGGCGGCAAGGGGATGCGCAAGGTCGATGCGGCGACGGATTTCCTCGACTTGCTGGAGAGTTGCCAGCGCGAGGCGGCGTCGAGCTTCGGCAACGACGTCGTGCTGATCGAAAAATGGATCGAAAGCCCGCGCCATATCGAGGTGCAGGTGTTCGGCGACAGCCACGGCAACGTCGTCCACCTGTTCGAACGCGACTGCTCGCTCCAGCGCCGCCATCAGAAAGTGATCGAGGAAGCTCCCGCGCCGGGCATGGACGCGGCGACGCGCGAAGCGGTGTGCGGCGCGGCGGTCAAGGCGGCGCAGGCGGTCAATTACGAAGGCGCGGGGACGATCGAATTCATCGCCGACGCGAGCGAAGGCCTGCGCGCCGACCGTATCTGGTTCATGGAAATGAATACGCGGTTGCAGGTGGAACATCCGGTGACCGAGGAGATCACCGGCGTCGACCTGGTCGAATGGCAATTGCGCGTGGCGAGCGGGGAGGTGTTGCCGAAGCGGCAGGACGAGCTGTCGATCAACGGCCACGCGATCGAGGCGCGGTTATATGCGGAAGATCCGGCGAAAGAGTTTCTGCCCAGTGTGGGGCTACTCGAGCACTTCAATCTGTCAAGGCCGATCAAGGGAAAGCGCGACCGGATCGAAACGGGCTTTGAGGAAGGCAGTGAGATAAGTCCATTCTACGATCCGATGATCGCCAAGCTTATCGTTCATCGACCGACGCGGATCGCAGCTATTCGAGCGCTTGCCCTCGATTGCAGCGCGGTCGAATGCTGGCCGGTCAAGACCAATGCGGAGTTTCTTTGGCGCGCGCTCGAACACCCTCGCTTCGAAAAAGGTGACCTCAATACGGCGCTACTCGAACGGGAAAGCGACGAGATTACGCCGACAGGCGAACCGTCGGAGAACGCCATTCAATCCGTTGCTGGTCACTTGGCCGACAGGATCACCGCGCAGGCGGGAGTAGTCAGTCTCAGAGGTTTCCGTTTGAATGCGGCACCAGTGCCGATCCGCTTCAAATTGAGTAGCGAAAAGCATCATTATGATGTGACGTTTGATCCCGGTTTCGATGGGGCTTCGAGGTGGATCGAAGAGGTCGATCAAGGGATCCTAGTAAACGATCTTGGCACGACCTTTGTGTTTGGAGAGTGGCGACCTGACCAGAGCGTCGGTGCACACGCTGGCGACGGCGCCATCCTCGCCCCCATGCCGGGCAAGGTCACGTCGGTCGAAGTCGCGGCGGGGGATGTGGTGACCAAGGGCCAGCGCCTTCTCACGCTCGAGGCGATGAAGATGGAGCATGGGCTGGTCGCGCCGTTCGATGGGGTGGTGGCGGAACTCAACGCGGTCGCGGGGGCGCAGGTGCAGGTCGATGCCATGCTGGTGAAGATTGAGAAAAGCGACGAATAAAACAAAACGTTTGTCCTGAGCTTGTCGAAGGACTGTACTTTTATCTAACGCCAGAAACGAAGGGCAGGGCTTCGACAAGCTCAGCCCGAACGGATTTTTCGGGAGTTCACGCACATGATTATCGACGGAATTGCAGCAGTCGTCACTGGCGGTGCCTCGGGGCTGGGTGAAGCCACCGCGCGCGCGCTCGCGGCCAAGGGCGCGAAGGTCGCCGTGTTCGATCGCGACGCCGACAAGGGCGAAAAGGTCGCGGCCGAGATCGGCGGCATCTTCTGCGAAGTCGACGTGTTGAGCGACGAAAAGGTTACCGCCGCCTTCGCCAAGGCCCGCGAGGCCCACGGGCAGGAGCGCATACTCGTGAACTGCGCGGGCGTCGCCAATGCCGTCAAGACCGTCGCCCGCGACAAGGAAACCAAGGCCCCCAAGCTCTACCCGATGAACCAGTTCGAGCTGGCAATCGGCATCAACCTGATCGGCACTTTCCGCTGCATCAGTCACTCGGCCTATGGCATGGTGACCGAGGAGGCGCTGGACGACAATGAGCGCGGGGTGATCATCAACACCGCGTCCGTGGCTGCTGAAGATGGCCAGATCGGCCAGGCGGCTTATTCCGCGTCGAAGGGCGGAGTGCTCGCCATGGCGCTGCCGATCGCGCGCGACCTGATGAACGACGGGGTGCGGGTCAACACCATATTGCCGGGCATTTTCGAAACCCCGATGATGGCGATGATGCCGCAACAAGTCCGCGATGCACTCGCGGCGCAGGTCCCGTTCCCCAAGCGCCTCGGCACCGCGGCGGAATATGCCAAGCTGGCGGTATTCATCGTCGAGAACAGCTATCTCAACGCCGAAAGCATCCGACTCGACGGCGGCATAAGGATGGCGCCGAGATAAGACCAAGCTAAACCGCTCATCCTGAGTAGGGGCTGAGCGAAGCCGAAGACCCGTATCGAAGGACCGTCCTTCGATACGTCGCTTCGACAAGGGCTCAGCGACTACTCAGGATGAGCGGAGTTGGTAGTGAACGAAAAGATTTTGCTCGAAGCCTGCGTCCTCGCGTCCCGCGCCGCCGGGGCGGAGATCCTCAAACTGGTCGCCGCGGGCTATGAGGTCGAGCACAAGTCCGACCTCTCGCCCGTCACGATCTGCGACCGCGCCGCCGAAGCGATCATTCTTGCCGCGCTCGCCGATGCCGCGCCCGGCGTTCCGGTGATCGCCGAGGAGGAGGTCGCCGAGGGCCGGATCCCTGCGCACGGCAACACCTATTTCCTCGTCGACCCGCTCGACGGCACCAAGGAGTTCGTCCGCGGCGGCGATGACTACACGGTCAATATCGGTCTGATCGTGGACGGCGTACCGATGCTCGGCGTGGTCTATCAGCCCGCCATCGACCGCCTGTGGGGCGGACTGGCGGGCGAGGGAGCCTTCGTCGAATTGGTTGGAGATCGCTTGCCGATCCGGGTCCGCGAGCGTGGCGACAAGCTCGAGGCGGTCGCCTCCAAATCGCACCTCACCCAGTCGACCATCGACTATCTGTGTGAAGCCGTCGGCGAGTGCGACTATGTGTCGGTCGGATCGAGCCTGAAATTCTGCCTCGTCGCCGAGGGCCGCGCCGACATTTACCCGCGCCTGTCGCCGACCAGCGAGTGGGACACGGCCGCCGGCCACGCGATCCTTCTCGCCGCCGGGGGTCGTGTCGACGGGCCCGACGGGTCGCCCCTGGCCTATGGCAAGAAAGCGTTCCTCAACCGCGGCTTCTGCGCCACCGCCGGCTGGGCCGCTCCGCCGATCGCGCCCTATCTCGACTCGTTCGTCGATTAGGCTTCCCCCGCCAGGTCGCGGCCTGCTTTCGGCCATAAAGAATCGGCGCCGCTGATTTCGATCCAATTCGGTTTAATTCGCTCCCGGATCGGCGGAGCCGACATTCCACGCAATCGTTCAACCTCGCGGCGGAGAATTGCGATCCGTTGCCGGACGGCCGTCACGTCGGCCGTCAGCGAAAGCGGCGAATTGACCAGACTGGCAAGCAGTAGATCCGCCTCGGCAAGCGCCTGATCGCATCCCGATAGATACGGCTGAAAGTCGATCATGGCGGTGGTTGAAACCTCGGATAATGGTCAATCTTCCTACCGGACTCCTTCATTATCCAGCAATTAAACAGCTTCCGTTATGGATGAGAAATCACCTGACTTGGCTCCGCTTTGGTGTCATCAATCTCCTGCTCGGTTCTTTTGATGGCTAGGTTCCGCATCATGACCCGAGTTGATTCCACATTTTCCGTCGCCTCGTCGGACCAATACGATCTAGCAAGGCCCGCCTTGCTATTTGGCGACCACTCCGCCGCCCTGAGCAGCGCCGCCGCTTTGCTCCATGCCGCCGAAGTACGGGTTGCTGGCCAAGTGCGATTGGCGGATGCCGCCGACCGCCTCGACCAGCAGATCGCGGTCGGCCTGGTGTGGGTCGAATGCGGTGCGGCTGCTCCCTCCGATCATCTGCTGGACCGGTTGGCCCGGCTGGCGGAGGGCGGCGAAGCGGCGGTCGTGGTCAGCGCGTCTCCATCACTGATCGACCTGCTCTATGCGCGTCTCGACCAAGGCAGCGCACAGATTCTCATCGACGCCGACGACAACCAGCGCGCTGCCGCGCTGGCGGTCGCGCTTGCCCGTGCCGATCGCCTAACCCGGGTCAGTGACGTAGGCCGTGATAATGCGGTGCGATTGCGCCAGTTATCGGATGAAATGGGACGCATCGCCGCCTCCCTGGCCCGTCTTTCCTCGACCCCCGAAGAGGCAGCACCGACGGCGCTGCAACTGATACAGCCGGACGCGGAAGCGCCGCCGATAAGTGTGGATGTGGTCCGCTCGGCAATTCGCGCCCGCCGCCTTCGCAGCCGCTATTTCGACGAGGAGCTGTTTGCCGATCCCGCGTGGGACATGTTGCTCGACCTGCTCCAGGCCGAGCTCGCCCAGCACCGCGTGCCGGTCAGTTCGCTGTGCATCGCTGCCGCCGTCCCCGCGACGACGGCGCTTCGCTGGATCAAGTCGATGACCGACGCCGGTCTGTTCGTCCGCCGTGCCGACCCGCATGATGGCCGCCGTATATTCGTCGAGCTGTCACCCGAAGCCAGCATGGCACTACGCGGATATTTCGGGGAATTGAGCAAAGCGGCTTAAAAGCGCCCTTCTCTTCGCTCCGTGAGTGCAGCAAAGTTGATGTCCCCCGGACATCAACTTTGCTGCACTGGTGGGCGCTGACGGGCTCGAACCGCCGACCC
>JAZKHF010000048.1:0-3717 GCA_040385545.1 Pseudomonadota bacterium | reverse complement strand
CGCCGTTGGTGAAATAATTGAACAAAGCCGCGCCCGGAATGTCGGCAATGCCGATCGCTACATCGGGCTTGCGCGCCCGCAGCGCCTCCGCGACCCCGGCCAATGTCCCGCCAGTCCCGACCGCGCAGACGAAACCGTCCACTTTGCCCTCCGTCTGCTCCCAGATTTCGGGCCCGGTGGTGCGGACGTGGGCGTCGCGGTTGGCGACATTGTCGAACTGGTTGGCCCAGATCGCGCCGTTGGGGTCGGTCTTGGCCAGCCGCTCGGCCAGCCGCCCGGCAATCTTCACATAATTGTTGGGATTCTTGTACGGCACCGCCGGCACCTCGACCAGCTCGGCGCCGAGCAGCCGCAGCGTATCCTTCTTCTCCTGTGTCTGGGTCTCCGGGATGACGATTACCGTCTTCATGCCCAGCGCATTGCCAACCATGGCGAGCCCGATGCCGGTATTGCCCGCGGTGCCGTCGACGATCGTCCCGCCGGGGCGAAGCGCGCCGCTGGCGATGGCATCCTGAACGATGGCGAGCGCAGCGCGGTCCTTGACCGACTGGCCGGGGTTCATGAATTCGGCCTTGCCCAGAATATTGCATCCCGTTTCGTCGGAGGCGCGGCGAAGCTTGATCAGCGGCGTGTTGCCAATCGCGGCAAGGACAGTGTCTGTCATGTCCGCCATTTAGGGTCGCGCGTCGTCCGGTGAAAGGGGGGCGTCGATCCGGCGATAGCGAAACTGGTGAGGTGTGCGTCCCTCGCGGCGGGCCTTGGCGGCGTAACGGGTCTCGATCCAGCCGCCGGGGTAGGTCAGCCAGTCGTCGGGCCCTTCGACCAGCCATTCGAACTGATGGCGATGCCGCTGCATCACCATCAGCGCATGGGCGAGGTAAACCGGATGATCCGTGGCCATGCGAAACTCCCCGCCGGTTTTGAGCTTGGCCGCGATGAGGTCGAGCGGGCCATCGTTCATCATGCGGCGCTTGGCATGGCGGTTCTTGGGCCAGGGGTCGGGGTGGAGGAGGTAGAGGAAGCTCAAGCTGGCGTTTGGAACCCGGCGCAGCACGTCGAGCGCATCGCCATTCCACAGCCGGACATTGGCGAGATGCTTGTCGCGAATATGGGTTAGCGCGGTGGCGACCCCGTTGATGAAGGGCTCGCAGCCGATGAAGGCGTGATTGGGCAGCAGGTCGGCGCGATAGGCGAGATGTTCTCCAGACCCGAACCCGATTTCAAGATGAAGCGGCGCGTCGTGCCCGAACAGCCTTAATGCAGTGATCTCGCCTTCGTCCGGCACCGAAATCTGCGGCAGCAGATTTTCGACCAGCGCGGCCTGCTCGACGCGCAGCTTATGGCCGGACGAACGGCCGTAGAGACGGTTGATGGTGGTGGGGTCGGGAGCGGTCATGGCCAGCGCCGCCTAAAGCGCGGAGCCACAAGCCGCAACCAGGCGTTGGGCGTGCATGATTGACACTAGAACCCCAATGAAACGCGCACTCGAAGCCGTGGAGCGCACCGACCAGGCCGTTGCCGACACCCTGGCGCTCGACGGACGAACCCGCGCGGCGCGGCGCACCAGTGCCTTCGCCGAAGCAGGCGACCAGCCGCCGTTGATCATCCTGTCGTTGGCGGTGGTCGCGGCCGGACTGGCGGGCGGGAATTCACGAATCCGGCGGACGGGCATGCGGATGCTGACCGCCCATTCGCTCGCAACCCTGTTCAAGTTGGCCATTAAGGATCGGATCGACCGGACGCGGCCCGGCGCTAGGGACGAGAAAGGCTATCGCCTGGAAAAGGGCAGCAGCCGCGATGGCCGATTGCGATCCATGCCTTCGGGGCATAGCGCCGGTGTAGCAGCCGTGGCCGGTGCAATCGCGGTCGATTATCCCGGGGCACGAGTGCCGGTTGCGATCGCCGCGAGCGCAATCGGCGCGGCCCAGTTGCCAAGCAAGAATCACTTCATGTCGGATGTGGTCGTCGGGGCTATTCTCGGTTTGGCCGCCGCCGGCATCGCTCGCGTGATGATTCCGCCTATCGAGAAATCATAACAGGTTGCGCCTCGATCAGCGGCGGCAAGGCTTGCCCTGATATTCCCGGCGGTGATTGGCATATTCTTTGCCCGTCCATCGCAAAATCGGGAAGCAGAACCCCGGACCGCCCACTTCAAGGTCGGGCCATCCGTTCGCTCGGGTGGAAAGGAAACGAGGAACGCCCGAACCGCCATATAATCTGGTCCACTTGCCCGAACCCGACCCCGACCGCGTCAGCAGCACGAAACCGCTTTCGGTACTTCCGTAGCATTCCAGCCCGCCATCGATCACCAGCGCGTCGAGCTGCTTGTCGCCGTTGAAGTCACGCGTTTCCAGTCCGAGCGGCGTGCGACGGTCGCACATCAGATATTTGCCAGCCGAAGGCGCAAATCCCGCAGCGTTGAAAATCGCCGCGCGATCCGCGGCGGTCGTGGCAAGCGCCGCCACCAGCCCAAGAAAGAATGCCGACATGACCACCCCCTCGTTTGAAGGAGCCCCTATCGCAGAAAATCAGCCGAAAGTCAGGCCAGCGCTGCCTTCAGATCCTCGCCCAGGTCGGTTTTCTCCCAAGGGAACAGGTCGCCCTCGGCCTTGCGCCCGAAGTGACCATAAGCCGCAGTGGGGGAGTAGATCGGCTTGTTGAGCTTGAGGTGCGTGCGGATGCCGCGCGGAGTCAGTTTGCCGAGCTTCTCGATGTTGTGGATCGCATTTTCGAGCGCATCGTCTCCGACCGTGCCGGTGCGGTGGGTGTCGACGTAGAGCGACAGCGGTTCGCTGACACCGATGGCGTAGGCCAGTTGGATCGTGCAGCGCGTGGCATAGCCGGCGGCGACGATATTCTTGGCGAGGTAGCGCGCCATGTAGGCCGCCGAGCGGTCGACCTTGGTCGGATCCTTTCCGCTGAATGCACCACCGCCATGCGGGGCCGCGCCGCCATAGGTGTCGACGATGATCTTGCGGCCGGTCAGGCCGGCGTCGCCGTCGGGGCCGCCAATCTCGAAGCTGCCGGTCGGGTTGATGTGATAGACGGTCTCGCCGTTGAGCAGGCTGGCGGGCAGGACATCAGCCACGACCTGCTTCACATAAGCGTGGAGCGCGGTTTCCTGTTCACCCTGATCATAGCCCTTGGCATGCTGGGTCGAGACCACGATCGCGGTCGCGGCGACCGGCTTGCTCTCCTCGTAGCGCAAGGTCACCTGGCTCTTGGCGTCGGGCTCCAGGAACGGGGCCACGCCCGAATGACGGTCGGCCGCCATCCGCTCGAGAATCTTGTGGCTGTAGTAGAGCGTGGCGGGCAAATAATCGGGGGTCTCGTTGCTCGCGTAACCGAACATGATCCCTTGGTCCCCCGCGCCCTCATCCTTGTTGCCCGCGGCATCGACGCCCTGCGCGATATGCGCCGACTGGGGGTGGAGGTTATTTTCGAACCGCAGCGTTTCCCAATGAAATCCGTCCTGCTCGTAGCCAATACGCTTGACCGTATCGCGGACCGTCTTCTCAACCTCTTCCTTCACGCCCGGCGCCCAATTGCCGTCCTCGTCCATGATTCCTTGGCCACGGATTTCACCGGCCAGCACGACCAATTGAGTGGTGGTCAGCGTCTCGCACGCAATCCGAGCCTCGGGATCCTTTGACAGGAACAGGTCGACGATGGCGTCGCTGATCTGGTCGGACACCTTGTCGGGATGGCCTTCGGAGA
>JAZKHF010000047.1:0-3983 GCA_040385545.1 Pseudomonadota bacterium | reverse complement strand
GACGGTCCAATGCTCGGGCACCGCGATCAGCTCGCGCTGCATCAGGCGGCCGGCGGTTTCCTCCGGATAGGTGAGCGCTTCCTCGACCGCGGCGCGATCGTCGGGCTCCATCGCCGACAGCACCGCCTGCTGCTCGGCGCGGTCCATGTCCTCAATGATCGCGACCGCATCGTCGGTGTCGAGCTGGCCCGCGAGGTCGGCAACCTGCGCCGCATCCATCTCGTCGATCAAGGTCTCGCGGACATGTTCGTTCAACTCGGCGTAGACGTCGGCGTCGACGATTTCGGCCAGCGCGGCGACCAGGCCTTCGCGTTCGTCGGCGGCGGCCAGCTCGATCAGATCGGCGATGTCGGCCGGATGGAGCGGCTCGACCAGATCGCGCGCGGTTGCATTGTCGCCGGCTTCGACCGCGTCGAGCACCCGGGCAACGAAGTCGGGCCGAAGCCGGTCGTCCTCGTCCATGACGGCGGCGCGCTGCACTTCGGGCGGGGCGGATTCGTGGACGCCGGGATCGAGAGTCGGGGCGGCGATGTCGTCGCTTTCGCTCATCTGCCACTCCCTGCCCGACGCGCCGTTAGTCTGGGGCGCCCTCCTATGGCCGCACGGTTTGTTTGTCACCCCACCCGCTCGTCCTGAGTAGGGACTGAGCTTGTCGAAGGCCCATATCGAAGGATCCTTCGATACGCCGCTAAGCGGCTACTCAGGACGAGCGGAAGTGGTTATGGGCCTCATCAATCTTTTCAACCGGAGCAGATTCCCATGGCCGACGCCAATACCCTGACCCTGACCCTTTCAACCGGCGGCGATGTCGTCATCAAGCTCCGCCCCGACCTGGCCCCGGGCCATGTCGAGCGGATCGCCGAGCTTGCGAAGGACGGCTTCTACGACGGTGTCGTGTTCCACCGCGTTATCCCGGGCTTCATGGCGCAGGGCGGCGACCCGACCGGAACCGGCATGGGCGGAAGCCCGAAGCCCGATTTGAAGGCCGAGTTCTCCAGCCAGCCGCACGTCCGCGGCACCTGCTCGATGGCCCGATCGTCGAGCCCCAACAGCGCCAACAGCCAGTTCTTCATCTGCTTCACCGACGCCGGCTTCCTGGACAATCAATACACCGTGTGGGGCGAAGTCGAGAGCGGCATGGAGCATGTCGACGCGCTCCCGACCGGCGAACCGGTGCGCAATCCGGGCAGCATCGTTAAAGCGACGGTAGCCTGAGCGACAACGTCACACTGATCACCGGCGCGTCTGCCGGGCTGGGCGCGGACTTTGCGAAGGCATGTGCCGCGCGAGGCGAGCGGCTGGTGCTGGTGGCGCGGCGGCGGGACAAGCTTGAAGCGCTGGCCAGCGAATTGGGCAACGCGCGGGCGGTGACGATGGATCTTGGCCAGCCGGGTGCGTCCGCGGCGCTGGCGGCAGAATTAGCGGCGCATGGCGATCATTGCCACACGCTGATCAACAATGCCGGGTTCGGCCTGTGGGGCAAGTTTGCCGATTTGGATGGTCCTCGCCAGCGGGCGATGATCGATCTCAATTGCGGCACATTGGTCGAGCTTTGCCATGTTATGCTCGCGCCGATGCTTGAGCGCGGCGACGGCGCAATTCTTAATGTTGCTTCGACCGCCGCCTTCCAGCCCGGCCCCGGCATGGCGACCTATTTCGCGACCAAGGCATTCGTCTTGTCGTTCACCGAAGCGCTGCACGAGGAAGTCGCCAGCAAGGGCATTCGGGTGACCGCATTATGTCCTGGCCCGACCAAGACCGAATTCGGCGAAGTCGCCGGATTCAAGGGCAACGGCGCCTTCGACAAGATGAGCGCCCGGTCCGAGGATGTCGTCGCGATCGGGTTGAAGGCACTCGACCGAAACCGCGCGGTGGCGATTCCCGGGCTGGTCAACAAGGCCGGCGCGCAAGGCCACCGCTTGCTCCCCCGCTGGCTGCTGCGCAAGGTAACCGCGTCGATCAAATATTAAGCAGTAGCGCGGGCGCTTTCCAGCCGCGCCATCAGCGAGGCGAAGCGCGGGTCGTCGCGAAGCGAATCGATGTCGGAATCGCTTTCGATCCACATCTTCTGCTCGCTGCCGGTGATGCTGGCCCATTTCTCCAGCGCGCCGAACGCGAGGTCGGATTCGTGGAGCAGGGCGTAAGTGCAGGCGGCGTTGTAGGTGACGATCGGATCGTCGGGGTCGAGGAACAGCGTCCGCTCAAGCCATTCGAGCGCCTTGTCGCGCTCCCCCAGCCGCGCCAGCGTCGGCGCGCCCAATTGCGCGGGGCGCGAATTTTCGGGACGCAGCCGCATCTCCTCTTCGGCGCGCTCAATGCCCAGCCGGGCATAATCATCCGCCTCCTTGGTCCGCCCGAGCGACAGCAGGACATTGTCGATCAGCAAAGGGCTTTGCCAGTCTTCCGGATTGAGCTTGATCGCTTGTTCGAACAGCGGCGCGGCCCGCTGGAAATCGCCGTGGGTGACGAGGTAGCGGGCGAAGGCGACATGGGCGTCATGGTTATTGGGGTCGGTAGCCAGAGCGCGCTCGAACGCCGCGATCGCCTGCTCGCCGTGCCCGTCATTGCCCAGCGCCAGCCCGCGCGCGACATGCGCCTCGGCGATATTTGGATCGAGCGACAGCGCCTTGTCGGCGACCGCAAGAATCTCGTCGGTGGGGATTTCGGCCCGATACCAATTGACCAGCCGCGTGTCGCAAATCGCGATGCCGGCATAGGCGCGGGCATAAAGCGGATCGATCTCGGTCGCCTTGGCGAACATCTGCCGTGCCAAGCGCAGCAGCACGCGGGTCGAATTGTGGAAGAACTGCCGGCCCTTAAGGTAATAGGTATAAGCCTCGACATTGCCGGTCTGGACCTGGGCGATGGCCTTTTTCTCCTTCGGCAGCAGCTTGATTTTCAGCTGTTCGACGATCGCCTGGGTGATCTCGTCCTGGATCGCGAAAATGTCGGTCAGGTCTCGGTCGTAGCGGTCGGCCCAGAGATGGCCGCCGCTGGTCCCGTCGATCAGCTGGGCGTTGACGCGCACGCGTTGACCGGCCTTGCGGACACTGCCTTCGAGAACAAACTTGACCCCCAGTTCGGCCGCGACCTGCTGTAGCTGGACGGCCTTCCCCTTATAGGTGAAGCTGGTGTTGCGGCCGACCACGAACAGGCCGCTGACCTTGCTGAGATCGGTGATGATATCCTCGGTGATCCCGTCGGAAAAGAATTCCTGGCCGGGATCGTCGCTCATATTGTTGAACGGAAGGACGGCGATCGACGGCTTGTCGGCCTCGACCGGTTCGGCAACGGGTTTGGCCGGGCCGTCGGCGATGACGACATTATAGGCACGAACCGGAAATTCGATATTCTTGAGGCTCTGGTCGCCCATATCCTCGAACACCAGGTCGAGCTTGTTGCCGATATTGTCGCGCACCGCACCCGATACGGCGAGGCCGCCTGGCTTGGCCACACCCTCCAGCCGCGAAGCGACATTGACCCCATCGCCGAAAATATCGTCCTCATCGACGATCACATCGCCGAGGTTGACCCCGATGCGAAATTCGATCCGGCGATCTTCCGGAATGTCGACATTGCGGGCGCGCATGTCGCGCTGGACGGCGCAGGCGCATTCGACCGCGCTGACCACGCTTGGGAATTCGACCAGCATGCCGTCGCCGGTCAATTTGACGATCCGCCCCTGGAACTTGCCGATGCACGGATCGATCATTTCAGCGCGATGGGCCTTTAGCGCGGTTAGCGTGCCGACCTCGTTACCGCCCATCAGCCGGCTGTAACCGACAACATCGGCGGCCATGATCGCTGAAAGCCGACGCTCCACCCGCACGAATCCCCTCTGTGACCGACCGTCACCTAGCATATTGATTGAGGTTTCGATGCGAAAAGCGTGCTGCAGTGCGATTTTGCACTTGCGAAGGTAATGGTGCAGTGCAATATTGATCCTGCCTTTCGAGGCATCCTCTCCAAAACTCAAGGCCGGG
>JAZKHF010000046.1:0-6529 GCA_040385545.1 Pseudomonadota bacterium | reverse complement strand
AAGTCCCTGCGTGGAAAATTGGTCGGCGCCAGCGTCGCAAAATTCGTCCCAAGCGTAGCGTTGACTGCGTTCCTGAACAGGCCATTGAGATATTCAGGGTAGGTCGGATTGGTGACATATTCCGCTAGCGCCGCGTCGGCCGTCGGCTTAACCGCATTGAACAGATCTTTTTCAGGCAGACCGATTACAATCTCATTTACCAGCGGCATGCCGAGTCTGGAGACCTGAACAAACGAGCCATTCTGGCTGTCAGGGTTGGTATAAGTCGGGCTGGAGCTGAGAACGCGCGTTTGCGGCAGGCTGGCTGAGCTCCACACACCGATGTTGCCACCGCCTGTGCCGATGACGCACGCGATCGGAATTTCGATGGCGATGCTCGTGACGTTCTTCTTGCCGATCAGTTCTTGGTTATCCTGGCTCTGCGTGATCCCTCCCGGAAAGGATGCGCCGCTGCTGTAAACCGGGTCCGGTGCCCCTTGAATGGGAACCAAGTTCACGAGGTCGAACAACGGCCCCAGGTTAACGGCGAAATATTCCGCACGTTGACCCGCGAATACGCGGCCTTGCGTGGCGCATCCCGGAAGTGAGATCGAGCTAATTGCTCCGTCAGCATATGCAGCGTAATTCGGGATCGACTTGTTGCCGGCATTATCGAACGGCTTGGCAAAAGCGTTGCGGCTGATGTTGGGATTTGAGGCGGGCAAGGATACCCCGCTACGCCGGTCGCCAGTGACTTGCGTTACGGTGTAAAACTCATATTCGGCCTGATCGGGATCATTATAGCCGTTGATCACGCCGCCATGGCGCATCGCGATGGGCAGGATCTTACCGCCAATATTGGTCTGAACGCCGCGGCCATTCTGGAGGACGTTGGTGAACATGAACTGCAGCGTGACATCTTCGCGCGCGTCACCATTATTGTCGATCATGATCTCGTACAACGCGTTCGGATCCATCGTGTAATAGTTCGGACCGTCGCCGGGATTCGCACCCGGTTGAAAATTCGCGATGATCGTAACGAATTGATTGCGACCCGGTTCGTAGCTGCGGAAAGCGTAGAGATCAGTATTGTCGACCTTCGGCATCTTTGTGATGTTGGGCGCTTCGCGGTGGCTGGAACTCCACGCCGGCGTAAGAGCCGTGAGTGCAAGGGCGAGGCCCGTGCCCAAAGTGACGCTTGAACGAACCATATTCTTCTCTCCTCTACGTCGGCAGCGCAGCAGGTCGGCGGCGCAGCGAAGGCATGAAATTGATTTTCTGCGCCTTGACCCTAAGAGCCAGCTGTCGCCCGAAAATTCACAAATGTTATGTTTGATCTCAATTAATTGGTTAATAAGGGAGGCAATTTTCTCGGCCCGACGTCATACTTTCGCTAACGCGCAAGTCAGGGTCGCGAAGAGCTGATACCGCTAATCGCCGACAGGGACCCATCACCACGGTCTTTTGGGCAGCGAAACCGCCCGCAAAAGGCTGTTCTTTTTGGAATGGAGCTGATGTGCTCTGGAGCGGCTTGCGCGCAGATCTGTGGTTGCCGCGAAGGCTCTAAATTGCGTCTGTTTGACGATTTTAGGAAATGGTGGACGCACTTGGGCTCGAACCAAGGACCCGCTGATTAAGAGTCAGCTGCTCTACCAACTGAGCTATGCGTCCACTGCCATGCGGCAAGGCGCGGGCTGCCGGAGCAGCGGGCGCGGGGGGCCTCTAACAAGCGATGGCGAAGCGCGCAACCCGCCGCGGTGCGAAAATCGTTCAGCTCAGTGTTGACTTGGTCCGCTGCTGGCGCTCGAGGCTCATCAGCACGCCAAGGCACAGCATCACCGTCATGACCGCCGACCCGCCAAAGCTGACCAGCGGGAGGGGGATGCCAACCACCGGCGCGAGCCCCATCACCATCATGAGATTGACCGAGAAATAGAAGAAGATGGTCATCGACAGGCCCGCTGCGGCGAGCTTGCCGAAGCGCGTCGGCGCTTGGCGGCTGACCTTCATGCCCCACCGCACGACCATCAAAAAGGCGACGATCAGCAAGGCGCCGCCAACCAGTCCCCATTCCTCGACCATGGTCGCGAACACGAAGTCGGTATGCCCTTCGGGGAGGTATTTAAGGTGGCTCTGGCTGCCGTTGAGATAACCCTTGCCCCAGATCCCGCCCGATCCGATCGCGATCTTCGATTGGCTGATATGGTAGCCCGCGCCGAGCGGATCGCTCTCGGGGTCGAGGAAGATGAAGACGCGCTTGCGCTGATATTCGTGCATGAAGGCAAACAGCACCGGCAGCGCAACCGCCACCGCTCCCGCCGCCGAGAGAAAATACCACATTGGCAGCCCGGCGATGAACATTACGGTGATGCCGCTCAACAACACCATCGTCGCGGTGCCGAGGTCGGGCTGGACGAGGATCAGCGAGAAGGGGACGAGCACCAGCGCCGCCGCCGGCCATAGCCCGCGCCAGCGCTTGACGTCGCCCGCCGGGAGCAGGTCGTAGAAGCGCGCAAGGACGAGCACGATCGCGGGTTTCATGAATTCGGACGGCTGGAGGCGGATGAAACCCAGATCGACCCATCGCTGCGCGCCCTTGCCGACGAAGCCGACCATTTCGACAATGATCAGCAGGATGAGGATCACCACATAGGCCGGAAAGGTCATGTGCTTGATGAAGTCCTCGGGGATCCACGACATGGTGATCGCGACCGACAGGAAGAATAGGATCGTGATCGCTTGTTTGGTTGCCCACGGCGATGCCGACCCGCCCGCCGCCGAATACAGGGTGATGAGGCCGACCGCGCAGATCGCTAGCACCAGCCAGATCAGCCGCCACGGCAGGCGCGCGAGCGGCTGGGGAATGATCGCCGACGAGATCATGCGCTTGCCCTCACATTGGCCTTGGCGGTGTCCTCGATCTGCGCCTGGCGCCGCGCGGTGCGCTCGGCGAGCGTCCCGCCCCATTGGGTCTCGAAGGCGGCGAGGCTCTCAAGGGCCTTTGGCTTGTCGAACAAATAGGTCAGCACGTCCTTGGCGACCGGCGCCGCGGCGCGCGCCCCGCCCAGCCCATGCTCGATGACCACCGAGCAGGCATAGCGCGGGTTGGCGGTCGGGGCGAAGCACACGAACAGGCCGTGGTCGCGATATTTCCACTCGCCCGACTGGCCGCGCTGGCCGCCGGTGATCTTGCGCACCTGCGCGGTGCCGGTCTTGCCGCCCATCTCGATGCCGGGGAGCGTGATCCGGCTGGCGCCCGCGGTGCCGTCGCCATTGACGACTTCCCACATGCCGCCGCGGACCGCGTCGAGATGCTCCTGCGGGATGCCGAGCAAAGGCGCGGGCTTGTCATGCCGACCGATCAGCTGCGGCTGGACGTCGCGCCCCGAGGCGATGCGCGCCGACATGACCGCCAGCTGGAGCGGATTGACGATCAGATAGCCCTGGCCGATCGAGGCGTTGAGCGTGTCCGAGGCAGTCCAGTCGGGGCGCTCGATGAGTTTCTTGTTGTCGGCGTAGCGCTTGAGCTTCCACTTGCTGTCGGGGACCGTGCCAAAACTCTGGCTGACCACCGGCAAGTCGAATTTCTGGCCCAGCCCGAGCCGCTTGGCCATCGGCGCGATCGCGTCATAACCGATGCGGTGCCCCATCGCGTAAAAGTACGTGTTGCAGCTCTTGGCGATGGCGCGGCGCATGTTGACCGATCCGTGGCGCCCAAGGCAGCGGAAAAAACGATTGCCGAGCCGATAGCCGCCCGGACAATGGACGGTTTCGTCGGGGTCGATCCCCGCCGCCAAGATGGCGAGCGCGCCCATCGGCTTGATTGTCGACCCCGGTGGGTACAGCGCCGAGAGTGTCTTGTTGACCAGCGGGCGACGCGGGTCCTCGGCGAGCGTGCTCCACTCGGCGCGGCCGATGCCGTCGGAAAAACTGTTCGGGTCGTAAGCGGGCATCGACGCCATGCACAACACGTCGCCCGTGATGCAGTCGATCACGGTGCAGCTGCCCGATTCCTCGCCCAGCCGCCGCGCCGCGAAATCCTGCAGGCCGGCATCGATCGACAACATGACGGCCGCCCCCGAGCGGTCAGGCTTGGGCTCGAGCTCGCGCACCAACTTGCCGCGCGCGGTAAGCTCGACCCGCTGCCCACCCGGCTGCCCCCGGAGATTGCTTTCGAGCGTCTTTTCGAGCCCTTCCTTGCCAATCTTAAACCCCGGCGTGACGAGCAACGGGTTCTTGTCGGCTTCATATTCCTTGGCCGACGCGGCGCCGACATAGCCGACGAGGTGCCCCACCGCGGGACCGGTCGGGTAAAAGCGCGAAAAGCCGCGCATCGGTTGGACCCCGGGCAGTTCGGGCAGGCGCACGGTGACCGCGGCATAGCGTTCGTAGGCGACATTCTCCGCCACCTGGACGGGCTGATAGCCCTTGGCCGAGCGCAATTCCTTGATGATGCGGTCGACGTCATCGGTCGGCAGATCGAGCAGTTGCGCGAGCAGGCGGAGCGTCTCGGTCGGGCGTTCGAACTGTTCGGGAATGATGTCGACGCGGAAGTCGCTGCGATTGATGGCGATCGGTTGGTTGTGGCGGTCGACCAGCCAGCCGCGCCGCGGGGGGACGATGATCAACTGGACGCGGTTGCTCTCGCTGAGCAATTTATAATGCTCGTTCTGGCTGATCGACAGATATCCGAGCCGCGCGATCAGCGCCGCGCCGAGCCCGACCTGCGCCCCGCCGACCAGCAGCATGCGGCGCGAAAAGGTCAGCGACTGGTGCGCGCCGGTGTAATTGCTCGGCTTCACCGCCCCAGCCTCCAGCGGTCGAGCCGCGCCGCGACGAAGGCGGCGATGGGGAAGCAGACGATGCCGATGAGGATCGCGGGGGCGACACTGGCGAAGTGAACCGGGGCGCCGTCCCACGCCGCGACGCGCCATTGCGCGATGACGAACAGCCCGATGAAAATCGCCGCGAGGACCCACTCGATCCAATAGTCGCGCCACATCGTACGCCGGTCGATGATGTCGAACGCCAGCATGAACGCCGGCCACAAGGCCACGGATAGGCCGATAGGAGCTCCCGTCATCAGGTCGTGGACCAGCCCGAGCGGCGCGGCGAGCCACGCCGGCCACGCGTCGGCACGCAGCAGCCGCCACGCGATCAGCATCAACAACCCCGTATCGGGCCACCAGCCATGGTTCGACACGATCGGCAGCGCGGACAGCGCCGTCGCCAGCAGAACGCTCGCCGCGGGAATGGCGAGCGCGGCGGGTTGGGGGCCACGCGTCAGGCTCGACCCGCGCGACGGGGTGAGCGCCGAGCGCGTCATTAGCGTGCCTCCTCGGGACGCGCGGCCTCGGCGATCGCGGTCGGCTCGAAGGGCGGCTCGACGAGCGCGAAGCTGATCTGCCCAGGGTCGGCAAGGGGCAAGGCGATCGCGCCATCGTCGTCAAGCCGGACGATCCGCGCGATCGGCCACAGCGGCGGGTACAGTCCGCCGGTGCCCGAGGTGACGATGATGTCATTCTTGCGGAACGGATTGCGCCCGACCTCGAGGGGGCGGACGTCGATCGTCCCGTCGCCACGCCCGGTGGCGATCACCGGCAATCCGCCGCGTACCAGCCGCGCGGGAACGATGTTCGCGCGATCACTGACGAGCAGGACGCGGCTGGCGTATGATCCCGCGTCGATCACGCGACCGATCAGGCCGTCGGCGGCGCGCACCGGCATGCCGACCTCGACCCCGTCGCTCTTCCCGACCGACAGGATCGCGAAGCGCCGTGGAGAGGTGAAGGAGGAGCCGACGACGCGTCCGGTCGCCACGGTGCGGCGATCGCGCTCGCGCAGCGCCAGCGCGCGCTTAAGTTCCTGGTTTTCGAGCAGGATGGCCTTGGCTTCGATCATCCGCCGCAGCATTGCCGTGCGCTGCTTCTTGAGATCGCCGTTCTGTCGTGCCGCGTTCCAGTAATCGCCGGCGCCGCTGACCAGCCCGGTGGTCGTGGTCGCGACCTCGTTCAGCGCGTTGCTCACGGGCGAAACAAAGTCGAGCGCGGCGCCGCGCACTGCCGCATAGCTTTGCGGCGCGGCCAGCGACAGGATGAGCATCAACAGCCCGACGATGACTGTTGCGACCGTCGCGACGAAGCCGAAGAACAGCCCATATTGTGCCCGCCGAGACCAGCCCGGGCGTGTTCCCGCCGAGGCCACCATGCCGTGAGCTACGCCGTCTGGAGCACGCCGCGGAACTGCTCTTCCTCGAGCGCGCGGCCAGTGCCGAGCGCGACGCAGGTCAGCGGATCCTCGGCCACGGTCACCGGCAGCCCGGTTTCATCGCGCAGCACTTCGTCGAGCCCCTGAAGCAACGCCCCGCCACCGGTGAGGACGATACCCTGATCGCAAATATCGGCGGCGAGCTCCGGCGCGGTATTCTCGAGCGCGATGCGGACACCCTCGACAATCGTCCCGACGGGTTCGGACAAAGCCTCGGCGATCTGGCCTTGGTTGATCGAAATTTCCTTGGGCACCCCGTTGACGAGGTCGCGGCCCTTGATGT
>JAZKHF010000045.1:0-22049 GCA_040385545.1 Pseudomonadota bacterium | reverse complement strand
CCAAGGATTTCATCATCCACCATCCGTATGAAAGCTTTGAAGCGGTGGTCGCTTTCCTACGTCAGGCGGCGGACGACCCGGACGTGGTCGCGATCAAGCAGACTCTGTATCGCGCCGGCAAGCAGTCGGCGATCGTCGACGCCCTCGTTGCGGCGGCCGAAGCGGGCAAATCGGTCACCGCGGTGGTCGAACTGAAGGCGCGCTTCGACGAGGAGCAGAATCTGTTGTGGGCAAGCCGGCTCGAGCGGGCCGGGGTCCAGGTGATCTACGGCTTCGTCGAGTGGAAGACCCACGCCAAGGTTTCGATGGTGCTGCGCCGCGAGGGCGGAACGATCCGCACTTATTGTCACTTCGGGACAGGCAATTACCATCCCATCACCGCCAAGATTTACACCGATCTGAGCTTCTTCACCGCCAGCCGACGGGCCGCACGCGACGCGGCAAAACTGTTCAACCTCACCACTGGCTATGTCCCGCCCAAGGGACTGGAGCTACTGACGCTCAGCCCGCACGGACTACGCGAGAAATTCCTGGCGCTGATCGACACCGAAATCGCCAATGCCAGGGAAGGTAAGCCGGCGGCGATCTGGGCCAAGACGAACAGCCTTGTGGACCAGGCACTGATCGACAAATTGTATCTGGCGAGCGAAGCGGGAGTCCAGATCGATCTCATCATTCGTGGAGTCTGCTGCCTCCGCCCGGGAGTGCCAGGCCTGTCGGCCAACATTCGCGTCAAATCGATCGTCGGCCGTTTCCTCGAGCATAGCCGAATCTTCGTTTTCGCCAACGGACATCGCTTGCCCAACCCCAAGGCCCGCGTGTTCATCTCCTCCGCCGACTGGATGAGCCGCAATTTCGACCGACGGGTGGAATATCTCTTGCCGATCGAAAATCCGACGGTTCATGCTCAGGTGCTCGATCAGGTGATGATCGCCAATCTGATCGACAATGAGCAGAGCTGGGTGCTCCTGTCGGACGGCAGCTATCGCCGTCTGGTGCCCGGCAAGCGCCGCTTCAACTTGCACCATTATTTCATGAACAATCCATCCCTGTCCGGGCGCGGACATGCGCTCGGTGGCAAGGAAGTGCCCAAGCTCCGCCTCGTCCAGCGCGGCGGCGGCTGATGCCCGCGCGTCAATTCGGTCCCGTAGGTATCATCGATATCGGCAGCAATTCGGTGCGGTTCGTTGCCTATGGCGGGACTCCGCGCGTGCCGTCGCATTTGTTCAACGAAAAAGTCACCGCGGCACTCGGGCGGTCGATCGAGCGGGACGGCACTCTCGATGCCGAGAGTACAGTGCGGGCATTGGCGGCGATTGCGCGGTTTCGGCAATTGGCGCGGGATATGGGCCTCAAGTCCGTCCATACGGTCGCCACCGCAGCGGTGCGCGAGGCATCGAACGGCCCAGCCTTCCTCAAGCAGGTAGCGGCACTCGGGCTCAAGCCGCGCATGGTGCCTGGCGACGAGGAAGCAGCTTTGTCCGGCATGGGTGTGCTGTCGGCCATTCCCGACGCGCGCGGGATCGTGGCCGATCTCGGCGGGGGCAGCCTGGAGCTGGTCGAGGTCGGTGACGGCAAATTGGGCGTCGGCTTGTCGCTTCCCCTGGGCGTGCTTCGAGTGGGCAGCAATCCGAGCCGCAAGGCCATCGCGTCGGCGATCAGGAAGGGGATTCGCGGAACGCCTTTGGATGGCACATTGAAAGCCCGAAGCCTGTATCTGGTCGGTGGTTCGTTTCGCGCACTTGCCCGGCTCGATCTTCACGAAATCGGCCATCCTCTGCCCATCGTCCACGGCCATCGGATGAGCGCCGAGCGAATCGAGATGCTGGAGCAGGTCATCGCCACGACCTCGCCGCTCGAGCTCAAGGCGCGCAGTGGGCTGAGTTCAAGTCGTCTGAGTGCGCTTCCGGCGGCCACGGTGATCCTCGACGCCATGCTCGACGTCTTCGCGCCGGCGGATGTCGTCGTTTCGTCCTTCGGCCTTCGCGAAGGCCTCCTGTTTCGCGATCTCGACGCGGCGACCCGGGCGCAGGATCCGCTGATCGCCGCCGCGCTTGAGGTCGGCGACCGGCTGGGACGCTTCGGCGATCATGGCGCGACGATCGACGCATGGATTGACCCCCTGTTTCCCGACGACGACCCGCCCGCGCGGCGGCTTCGGCTGGCAGCGTGTTTGATGAGCGATTTCGCCTGGAACGCACATCCCGATTTCCGCGCCGAGCGGGCGGTCGACCTTGCCCTGCACGGCAATTGGGTGGGGATCGACGCTCATGGCCGCGCGGTGCTCGGGCGGACGTTGTGCGCGGCATTCGGCGGCGACAAGGCGTTCGACAAAAAGGTCAGCGCGCTGCTTGACGCGCGCGAGGAAGAACGCTGCTCAGCCTGGGGGCGCGCGATCCGGCTGGCGCAGCGGCTATCGGCGGGAACCGAGGCGACGCTTCGGCGAACGAGCATCGCGCTGGAGAGAGAGCGGATCGTGCTGCGTATTCCCAAGCGCCATGCCGAGCTTGTCGGGGAGGCGGTCGAACAACGGCTGAGGCAACTAGGCAAATCTACCGGGCGAAGTGCCAGTATCGAGATCGCCTAGCTGCAGCTGGCGCGTTCGACCTTGTTGGCGGCATCGACGTAAACTGTCAGCCGGTCCTCGCGATAATCCATCGTGACCGCCATGCCCGGCCGCACCAGACGCAGCATCTTGCGTCCAGTCTCACGCATCATACGCGCGGTCAAAGGCTCGTCGACCGTCTGTCCAGTGAAAGACGATAGCGTCTCGGCGGAGCAGCTTCCGACCGGTATGGCCTCGACAGGTGGGGCCATGCTGGTGCAGGCGGCGGCCAGCGGGATCAGGAGAAATAGGGACAGGTTACGCATCGATCGACTCATCCATTTGCGGCACCTTGGCGGTCTTCGTCATCACGAGTTTCCCATCAACGATCCCGAACGCAAGCCGCCCTTCGACCAGGTCGAGCGCATCGCTACCAAACTGGTCGAACCGCCATCCCTTCAAAATGTTCAATCCGTCGCGAACCCCCGCCGCCAGCGCTTCCAGTTCGTCTGAGCGAGCGATCAGCTTGGGCGCGACCCCGGTGTCGCGCGAACGGATCTTGAGGAGCAACTTGAGCAGGTCGCTGACCAGGGCACCGTCCTTGGTCAGGCCGGGACGCTTGAGGTCGCGCTGGGGCAGCTCGTCGGGCGACATGGGCGTGGCGTTGGCAAGTGCCTGCATCAGCCGGCCTCCGATATCGTTGGTGCGCCAACCCGCCGAAAGGCCGCGGATCTTGCCGAGGTCGTCCTGGGCCTTGGGCGGGTGGGCGGCGAGCTCGCCCAACGTATCGTCCTTGATAATCCGCCCGCGCGGAAGATTTTTGCCCCGCGCCTCGGTCTCGCGCCAGGCCGCGATCGCCTTGAGACGGCCGAGCAATTGCGGATTGCGGCCGGGGACCTTGAGTCGCTTCCAGGCATCCTCGGGCGGATAGGCAAAACTCGACGGATCGGCGAGCCGCTCCATCTCCTCGTCGAGCCAGCCGCCACGGTCGGTCTTGCGCAGCTTGTCGACCATCTTGGGGAAGATCGTGGCAAGGTGCGTGACATCGGCGATGGCATAATCGATTTGGCGCTTGTCCAAGGGACGGCGCGACCAGTCGGTAAAGCGCGCGCCCTTGTCGAGTACATGCCCAAGCATCGATTCGATCAGATTCGAGTAACCCACCTGCTCGCCATAGCCGAGCGCCATGGCTGCAATCTGGGTATCGAACAAAGGCACCGGGGTCTTTCCGGTCAGGTTATGGACGATTTCCAGATCTTGCCCGCCGGCATGGAAAATCTTGAGGACTTCCGTATTCTCGACCAACAGATCGAGCAAAGGTTTCATGTCGAGACCATCGGCCATCGGGTCGATCGCCGCGGCCTCGTCGCTGCTGGCGATCTGGATCAGACACAATTCAGGCCAATAGCTATTCTCGCGCATGAATTCCGTATCGACCGCGACGAACGGCATTTTGGCGAGGCGTTCGACGAGCGCGGTGAGGGTGGTGGTATCGCTGATCAGCGGATGAATTTTCATATTGTCGCGGCTCATAGCCGTGCCTGCGGGTTGACAAAAGGGGAGGGGACGGGAAATCGCCCGCACTCCTCCTCATCGGGACATTTTCATGCACGCCTATCGCACCCATAGCTGCGCCCAGCTTCGCGCCACCGACGTCGGGTCCGACGTCCGCCTGTCGGGCTGGATCCACCGCAAGCGCGACCATGGCGGGGTGCTGTTCGTCGACCTTCGCGATCATTACGGCCTGACGCAATTGGTCTGCCGCGCCGGATCGGAAGCGCTGAAAGTCCTCGACTCGCTGCGAGTCGAATCGGTCGTGACGATCGACGGCAAGGTCGTCGACCGCGAGGGCGGGGCGGTCAACAAGAAGCTCGACACCGGCGATATCGAGGTCGTCGTCGACAGCGTCGAGATCCAGTCTTCGGCCGCCGAGCTTCCAATGCCGGTCGCGGGCGAGGCCGATTATCCCGAGGAAACGCGGCTCCGCTATCGCTACTTGGATCTCCGCCGCGAGCGGCTCCACGCGAATATCATGCTTCGCTCGAAAGTAATTTCCTCGGTTCGCAATCGCATGATCGAGCAGGGATTTACCGAGTTCCAGACCCCCATCCTGACCGCAAGCAGCCCGGAGGGCGCGCGCGACTATCTGGTGCCCAGCCGCGTCCATCCGGGCAAGTTCTATGCGCTCCCGCAGGCGCCGCAGATGTTCAAGCAATTGCTGATGGTCGCCGGCTTCGACCGCTATTTCCAGATCGCGCCCTGCTTCCGCGATGAAGATGCGCGCGCCGACCGCAGCCCGGGCGAATTCTACCAGCTCGATTTCGAGATGAGCTTCGTCACCCAGGACGATGTGTTTGCCGCGATTGAGCCGGTGCTTGCGGGCCTGTTCCGCGAGTTCGCCAACGGCCGCACCGTCACCGACGGCGCCTTCCCGCGCATTCCCTACAAGCAGGCGATGCTGAAATACGGCAGCGACAAGCCGGACCTGCGCAATCCGCTGCTGATCCACGACGTTGGCTCGCACTTCGTCGGTTCGGGCTTCGGCTTGTTCGCCGGCCTGGTCGACAAGGGTCTGGTGGTCCGCGCCGTCCCTGCGCCGGGCACGGCCGAAAAGAGCCGTAAGTTCTTCGACGAGATGAACGACTGGGCGCGCGGGGAGGGCTTTGCCGGGCTCGGCTATGCCACCCGCAAGGGCGGCGAATGGGGCGGGCCGATCGCCAAGAACCATGGTGTCGAGGGCATGGACAAGATCGCCGATGCGATGGGCCTCGGTCCCGATGATGGCCTCTTCTTCGCCGCGGGCAGCGATGCCGACGCATCCAAGCTGGCCGGCGCGGCACGGACGCGGGTCGCCGAAAGCCTCGACCTGATCGAGAAGGACGCATTCCGCTTCTGCTGGATCGTCGATTTCCCGATGTTCGAATATGATCAGGACAACAAGAAGGTCGACTTCAGCCACAATCCCTTCTCGATGCCGCAGGGCGGAATGGAAGCGCTCGAATCGAAGGACCCGCTCGACATCCTCGCCTGGCAATATGACATCGTCTGCAATGGTGTTGAGCTGTCGAGTGGCGCGATCCGCAACCATCGCCCCGACATCATGTACAAAGCGTTCGAGATCGCCGGCTACACCCGCGAGGAAGTCGACACCAATTTCCCCGGCATGATCGGCGCGTTCAAGTTCGGTGCCCCGCCGCATGGTGGCTCGGCGCCGGGGATCGACCGAATCGTCATGCTGCTGGCCGACGAGCCCAACATTCGCGAAGTGATCGTCTTCCCGATGAACCAGAAGGCCGAGGATCTGCTGATGAACGCCCCGGCCGAAGTTACGCCGCAACAGCTCAAGGAGTTGTCGATCCGGATCGTTGCCGATGGAGCGCCCAAGCCCGCCTGAGCGAGCATGCGGCGGTGCGCCCCATCGCGGGATTCGCCGCGGCACGGTTCAATTGCGAAGGGATTTGCTTGTTGCTAACTCCAGCGGGTGCCGATCGATTTAACAGATTTTGAACAGGGCGCCGCGTTTGCGGGCGACGCGGTGACCGCGCTTGCCGCTGTCCAGCATCGCCTTGCGCGTTTGCAACTCTCGCAGATCGTGCACCAGCGCCGCGCAATCATCGTCATCGAAGGAAGCGAAGGAAGTGGAAAGCGCGACTTCGTGAAACTGCTCGGCGCGGAGCTCGATCCGACCCACTTCGCAGTGACAACGGTATCGCTTGACCGACGCCGGGCACATGACGGGCACTGGTTGTCGCGCTTCTGGTCACGGCTGCCCGAGGCGGGAAATACCGCAATCTTCTATCACAGCTGGTACCGTCGCGTGCTCGAGGACAAGGTGCTCGGGCGGGTGACCGACAAGGAATGGAAGCGCGCGTTCGACGAGATCAACGAATTTGAATCGCAGCAGCGCGATTATGGCACATTGCTCGTTAAGCTGTTTTTCTACATCACCGATGCCACGCAGGATCGGCGCATTGTCGCCCGGGAAGCAGACGAATGGCGGCGGCATCTTGTTGGTCCGGCCGAGCTTCGCTCAATGGAGGCGCGCATGGCCTACCGGGCGGCGTTGCTGAAAATGCTCGATCAGACCGATACGCGCTGGGCGCCCTGGTCGATGATCGACGCCAACGAGGCGGGTTCAGCCCAGATTGCCGGACTGACCGCAATCGCGGCGACGCTCGAAAAGGGGCTTCCCCTGGCACCGCCGGAAACCGCCAGTCCGGTCGTGCCGTTCGTCGCCGCGCCCGACAGCGTTCAGCCAGTGGGATAGGCGATGGCGATCACTTCGTAGCTTTTTTCGCCCGCCGGCAAGGTGACGATCCGCTCGTCGCCCACTCTCGCACCGCGAAGCGCGCGGGCGATCGGGGCGCTCCAGCCGATTTTTCCATTCGTCGCGTCGCTTTCGTCGTCGCCGACGATCGTTAGGATCCGGCGCGCATCATCCTCGTCCGCCAATTCGACCGTCGCGCCGAACAGGATTTGCTCGCGATCTTGCTGCGTTGCGGGATCGACTACCTTGGCAGCCTTCATCACCCGCGCCAGCCAACCCAATCGGCGGTCGATCTCGCGCAGGCGCTTCTTGCCGTAGATGTAGTCGCCATTCTCGCTGCGGTCGCCATTACCCGCCGCCCAGCTGATCGTTTCGACCAGCTTGGGCCGCTCGGTACCGAACAATTGCTCATATTCCGCCCGGATCGCGCCATAACCGTCCGGGGTGATGAACCTTACGGCATCGGCCATCAGCCCGGTCGCGACTTGCCCAGATAATTGGACAGGCTGACGCTCGTCTGGTTGAGCGGAAGCGTCGGATTGATGCGGTCGTAGACCACCGTATTTTCCATCACCCGCTGGACGTAACCCTTCGTCTCTGCGAACGGAATCTGCTCGATCCAGCGCAGCGTATCGACGTTCGCGCTGCGGGGATCGCCATAGTTGCGAACCCATTTGCGGACATTGCCGGCCCCGGCATTGTAGGACGCAACGGCGAGGACGTAATTGCCATCCCACTGCGCGACCATGCGCCGGAAATAGCTGCTTCCAAGCATGACATTGTACGACGGGTCACTGGTCAGTCGGCCAAGGTCATAGCCGACCCCGACCTTGCCCGATTCCTCACGCGCGGTCGCCGGCATCAATTGCATCAGGCCGCGCGCACCGACACGGCTCATCGCAGTCCGATCGAACGAGCTTTCCTGACGCGTGATGCCGTGCACCAGCGACCACATCTTGCCAGACGGCGCGCTCGACGCGTGCACCGGGAAGGCCGATCGGTAATAAAAGGCGGAGCCATTGTTGCGCGCGGCACGGGCGGTCCAGACGGCGAGATCGTTGCGGCCGATCTGTGTCCCAAGCTCGCTCGCCAATACGCGGTCCGCATCGTTGGTCAGGCTTTCGCCGAGCGCGCGGACGAACAATGTCTGTTCGTCGCGACGCCCTTGCTGACCGAGCAGCCGGGTCGCCTGGGCAAGACGATTGCGTTGGAACGCGGAACGCTGGAGCGCGGAGGGGGCTGGAGCCGCGCCCGGGACCGGCACTGCGCGGCCGATCCGCTCAAGCGCAAGCTGGCCGTAGAACAATTCAGGATAGGCCGCGGCCTGCGCGAAATAGCCATTCGCCTGCGCCGTCTGACCGGCATAAAGCGCCGCGCGGCCCGCCCAGTATAGTCCCTTCGAGGTCACCTGGAGTGACTTGCCGCCCTTTGAGTAGTTGACGAATTGCTGGACCGCGAGGGCCGGGCGATTGATCCCCGAAAGCGCCGATTGACCCGCGAGCCAGACGAGCGAGGTGTAATCGTCGCGGATGGCGTAGCTTTGGGTGCTGATATCGGTGCCCGGGGCGAATGCCCCGTTGATTTGCCGCCCAATGTCATAGGCCTGTTGATATTGCCGTGCCTTGTAGGCGTCGTTCGCCAGGCCAAGCATTGCTTCGAGGTAGCGCGTGGGATCGGCCGGTCGATGGACGAAATTCTGTGGCCGCCCGGCAAGGGCACGGGCCCCGGCATCATTATTGTAAAGTTTCAGAAAGCGGATTCGGTCGATCAGAAGGCCGGCGTCGCTCGATGTCTGAGCATCGACCAGCCGATAGAGTGCATCGGCATCCGCCGAACGGCGTTGCATCGCGACCCGCGCTGCAAAAGCGGCGCGGCGGGCCGGGGTGCCATAGGTCGCGGCGCGCGCCGCCTCGTCGGCCTTGCGGGCGAATAGCAGGGCATCGGCGCGCCGGTCATGGTCGGCGGCGGTCAGGCTGGACCAGTAGCGTGCGGCAATCGTCGCCTGATCGGCGGTGGGCAGGTCGCCAGAGGCCCAGGCTTCGCGTGCCATCGCGGCGGCTTCGGCGGTGCGACCCGTCGCCGCCAGTGCATCCGCAAGGCGAGCACGCCCATTGCCGGTGCGCGGCTTTTCGGCGCGGAAGAAGGCGAGCACGGTCGGGCCATGTTCACCGGGGCGCATCTGCTTTTCGGCAACGTTGCGCAGGCGATTGTCGTCGGGCCAGTCGGGATTATTGTTCAGGAAACGGGCATAATCGGCGAAGGCATAGCCGTCGCTGGCGCGCAGCCGCCGCCAATCGGCGATGGCATAATTGATTTCGACCTGGATCGAACTTGGCGGGACATACACCGGAGGCGCCGTTGCCGTGTAGCGCGGGGCGAGCGGGTCTTGTGACTGGGCGAGCGCCGAGCCGCCTGGAGCAGCGGCAATGATCGTCAGCAAGGCGAGTCGTCTCATGCTGGACATCATCGCTGCTCGGTCCTTATCAGTCGATGAACGCATCCCCTGTTATCCCCCAACCAATCGATCGTGCCCAAGTGCCGAAGACTAGGAAAAAGCATGTTTTTCGGTTCGATACCCGCGCTTGTGACTCCATTTGCGGCAGGACGAGTCGATCTCGCGCTATTCCGAGACTTCGTCGAGTGGCAGATTGATGAGGGATCCAATGCGCTGGTGCCGTGCGGTACGACCGGGGAGGCGGCGACGCTGACAATCGATGAACATCGCGCGGTGGTCGCGGCGACGGTCGAGGTGGCGCGGGGACGCGTGCCGGTGATCGCTGGCTGCGGATCGAACGACACCGCCCATGCGATTGCACTCACCAAAATGGCGAAGGAGGCGGGGGCCGACGCCGCACTGCATGTCCCGCCATATTACAATCGCCCCAACCAGGACGGCATCTATCTCCACCTGTCGGCGGTGGCGGATCTCGATATTCCGGTGGTACTGTACAATGTCCCCGGGCGGACGATCACCGACATTTCGGTGACTACGATGGAGCGACTGGCGCGGCTGCCCAATGTGGTCGGGGTGAAGGATGCGACCGGCAATCTCGGGCGGGTGACGGCACAGCGGCTCGCCTGCGGGGAGGAGTTTGTCCAATTGTCGGGGAATGACGAGACCGCGCTGGGCTTCAGCGCGATGGGTGGGGTCGGCTGCATCTCGGTCAGCGCCAACGTCGCGCCCAGGCTGTGCGCCCAATTCCAGAAAGCGATGCGCGAGGGCCGCTGGGACGAAGCGCGGAGCCTGCAGGACCGGCTCTACCAGCTGCACGACGCCATGTTCAGCGACGCCTCCCCCGGCCCGGTCAAATATGCGCTGTCGAAGGTCCGTCCCTTTCCGACCGAGCTGCGCGCGCCGATGACCGAGCCATCTGCGGCGAGCAAAGCGGCGGTTGATGCCGCGCTTTCCCATGCGGGTCTGATCTAAAAACGCGCGATGTCGCAGTAGGCAAAGCTCTTTGCGGCGATGAAGGCCAGTCCCCGCGGCGACTGGACGATGGCAGACGTTCAGTCGGTTTGCGCCCTGCACGAAATCGTTTGTCGAGCGCCGTCTCGCGGCTCGCATTTCACGCTCTCCCATCCCCGCGTGGCGGGTCATTTGACGGTCCCTTCACGTCGACCGATTAAAGCCGTATATATTCGACTGCTGATCGACATGGTCGAAAGCTTGGACGATTGATGAACATGGACGCGCGCAACTTCAGGGTTTTCGTTGAGCCACTGGTCCCTGAATTGGGCGGTGGTTTCGTGGCCTACGCGCCTGACCTGCAGGGTTGTGTTTCCGACGGTGAAACCCCCGACGAGGCGCTGCACAATATCTACGATGCTATCGAATCCTGGCTCGACGCGGCGATCGAGCGCGGCGATGCAATACCGCATGCTGGCTCGACAAGAAAATTTGCCTGAAGTCGCTATCGCAATAAGCTGAACTGGCCATTTGGCCACTACGCCTCTAACGCGCCGCTATGGCAAAACCCCTTCCAGCACCGTTCGACAAGGCCAAGGTCGTCGCCGAGAACCGGCGCGCGCGGTACGATTATTTCGTCGAGGAACGGTTCGAGGCTGGGATCGAGCTCATGGGGACCGAGGTGAAAGCCCTGCGAACCGGCGAGGGATCGATTGCGGAAAGCTATGCCACGGTCGAGGATGAACAGGTCTACCTCATCAACTCGTCGATTCCGCAATATGGCAACCGCGGCTATGCCGACCATGAGCCTCGCCGACGCCGTCGATTGCTGCTCAAGACGCGCGAGATCAACAAGTTGCACGGCGCAATCAATCGCCAGGGTCTCACGCTGGTGCCGCTTTCGATCTATTTCAACTCGCGCGGGCGGGCCAAGATCGAGCTTGCTCTGGCGCGAGGCAAGAAAGTCCACGACAAGCGCGAGACGATCAAGGAACGCGACTGGAAGCGCGAGCAGGGCCGGATCATGCGGAACCGCGGATAGGCCTACCCGCCGTTCGTCGCCCCGGCCCCGTCGATTGTCGTTTGCCGCTGGCCGCAAAGCCGGTCTAGTCTCCACCAACGCGCGCGACGTTGCGAACCCGCTTTCACTGGAGTGATCGATGAAAAAGTTCTGCCTGATCCTGGCCACCACCACCATCCTCGCCGGCTGCACCACTACCGACGCGACGGCACCGGTCGCGGTGGTTGATTCGCCAGCGGTTTCCGAAACTGCTCCGGTTCCGGCTGCGCCCAAGCCGCAATTGGGCAATTACGGCTTCGATGCTGCCGGCATGGATACTACCGTCTTGCCGGGCAACAACTTCTACTCCTACGCAAACGGGACCTGGGTGAAGAACACCGCGATCCCGGCCGACAAGTCGAATTATGGCATGTTCACCATGCTCGACGATCTGTCGAAGCAGCGCACGCGCACAATCATCGACGAGGTCGCAAAGGATCCGAACAACAAGATCGGCCTGGCTTATTCGACGTTCCTCGACACCGCGGCAATCGAGTCCAAGGGGCTGACCCCGATTCAGCCCTGGCTTGACGAAATCGACGCTTTGTCGAGCAACGCGGGCTATGCGGCATTGGCCGCCAAGGCGGGCAAGCGCGGTATCGGCGGGCCGGTCTACTTCTACGTCGGCCAGGACGACAAGAATCCCGATCGCTATGTCGCCCAGACTGGGCAGAGCGGGCTCGGCATGCCGGATCGCGACTATTACCTCTCGGCCGATCCGAAGATCGCCGCGACCCGCGCGCAATATCTGACCCATCTGACCAACGTGCTGACGCTTGCCGGCCGTCCGAATCCGGCGGCACGCGCCAAGGCGATCCTCGACCACGAGACGGCGGTCGCCAAAGTGTCGTGGACCCGCACCGACAGCCGCGACGCGACCAAGACCTACAACATCATGACCGTTGCCAAGCTCAGTTCGATGGCGCCGGGCTTCAACTTCGCGCGCTATGTCGCCGATAGCGGGGTTACGGTCGATGAAGTGATCGTCGCCCAGCCGAGCGCGGTGACCGGTATCGCGCGTTTGGTGTCGCGCGCGCCTCTGCAGGTGCTCAAGGACCAGATGACGGTGCGCACGCTGGATACTTATGCCGCGGTGCTGCCGGCTGCCTTCGACAAGGAAGCTTTCTCTTTCTACGGCACTGCCTTGTCGGGCACCCCCGAACAGGAAGCGCGATGGAAGCGCGGGGTCGATTTCGTCACCGGCGCCCTGGCCGACGACGTCAGCAAGATCTACGTCGAGCGTTACTATCCGCCCGAGACAAAGGCCAAGGCCGACGAACTCGTCCGCAACGTCGTCGACGCGATGGGGCGGCGGATCGACGGGCTGACCTGGATGGCACCGGCGACGAAGGTCCGCGCCCGCGCCAAGCTGGCAAATTTCACCACCAAGATCGGCTATCCCGATCGCTGGCAGGACTATTCGGCGCTGGAAATTCGTGGCGGCGACGCGGTCGGCAACGCGCTTAGGGCGACCGAATGGGCGTTCAACGACAATATCTCCAAGCTCGGCGGACCGATCCGCCGCTGGGAATGGGGGATGACCCCGATGACGGTCAACGCTTATGCCAATTTCGGCATGCAGGAGATCGTCTTTCCGGCCGCTATCCTCCAGCCGCCGTTCTTCGACCCCAACGCCGACCCGGCGGTGAACTATGGCGGCATCGGCGCGGTGATCGGCCATGAGATCAGCCATCACTTCGACGACCAGGGCGCGAAATATGATGAAAAGGGCAGGCTCAACGAATGGTGGACCCCGGCCGATCGCACCGCGTTCGAGGCGCTGACCAAGCAACTCGTCGCGCAATATCACGCCTACCAGATTTTCCCCGGTGCCAATGTGAAGGGTGCCTTCACGCTGGGCGAGAATCTGGGCGATCTGGCCGGCGTGACGATCGCCTACGATGCTTACCGAAATAGCCTTGGCGGATCTGAAGCGCCGGTGATCGACGGAACGACGGGCGATCAGCGCTTCTATCTCGGCTGGGCACAGGTCTGGCGGCGCAACTATCGCGAAGCCAACCTTCGCCAGCGCCTGATCACCGACCCGCATTCGCCGTCCGAACAACGCGTGGCGGTCGTCCGCAACTTTGACCCCTGGTACACCGCTTTCGGCGCCAAACAGGGCGAGACGCTCTATCTGGCCCCGGAACAACGCGTTCGCGTCTGGTAGCGGATGCTCGACCGGCAGATCGCCCTGCTCGAAGCCGAGCCGCCCGGCGGCATGCGCTGGCTTGTGCCGACGCTGGTGGCGGCGGCAGCGGCGAGCGGGGCATTGCTGTTCGCGGTGGTCGGCGAGCCGATATATTCGGGCCTGTTCCTGGGGGGAGTGGTCGCGATGCTCGTCGCCGCTTTCGTGCTTGAGCGGCGGTCGAGCCGGGCGACGGTCACCGTGGCGCCCCTTCCGGTTCCCGATTTCGGACTTGCTGCCGCAATCCTCGGCCTGTCACGCGACGGGGCGGCGCTGAGCGATGCCAGCGGACGTTTGCTGTCCGCCAACGCACCGTACCGGACGCGCTTCGGCGACCATCTGCCCGACCAGGTCGGCGGCGATGACGAAGCCCGCGACGCACTCGCAGATCTGCGCGCCGCCGCGTGGCGCGATGGAAATGCCAGCGCGACCGTGTCGCTTCGCGATCGGCCTGCCCCCGTCCGGGTTGAACGGGTCGGCGCGCGCGGGGATCTGCTGCTTTGGCGGTTCGAACGGGGCGAGCCCGATCTGCTCGGCACCTTGGTCAAGCGCATCGAGGGTCTGGAAGGCGATCTGTTCGCGCGCAGCGGCGTGCTGGCGGCGGCGGTCGATTCGGAAGGCCGGATCATCGCCGCAAACCGCCTGTTCGCAGAGCGCGCAATCGGCCCGGGCGTTGCCGACCGCCCGCAGCATTTCGGCGATTTGGTCGAAGCGCGCGACGATCTGTTGCGGCTGGTCAGCGAAGGAGAGGCCGCGCCCCCGATGCGGCTGGTCCATGTCCCGGTCGATGCCGACAAGGGCGACGGCGCCGGCCTGATGTTGCTGATCGACCGGGTCGAGCCGTCCCAGCCCGACAGCGGCAATGTGCAGGCGTTGCTCGAATTGCTTCCCATCGGCCTGGCGCTGGTCGATCGCGACGGCCGTTTCCTGACCATGAACAATGCGTTCAAGGTGGCGGGCGGCATCGTCGATGAACAGGCAACCCGATATCCGGGCGACCTGGTCGCGAAGGAAGACAAAGGCGCGGTCGCGGATGCCGTCCGGCGCAATGCCCGCGGGCCGGCGATGTCGCGCGATCTTCCGATCCGGCTCAATGCGCAGCCCGGTGAGCCCGTCGCGCTGACGGTGGCGGGTCTGCGCGGACTCGGCGACGCGGCGGTGCTTTTATTGCTCAAGGACAATAGCGAGGAAGCCAAATTGAAGCGCCAGGTCGCGCAGGCGACCAAGATGCAGGCGGTCGGCCAGTTGGCCGGCGGTGTGGCCCACGATTTCAACAACATCTTGACCGCGATCATGGGGCATTGCGACCTGATGCTGATGCGTCATACGCCGGGCGACAGCGATTACGACGATATCCAGCAGATCAAGAGCAATTCCAACCGCGCCGCGGGGCTGACTCGGCAATTGCTGGCCTTCTCCCGTCAGCAGACACTTCGCCCGCAAGTCCTTCAGCTTCCGGATGTCGTCAGCGAGGTATCGCACCTCCTCAAGCGCCTGCTCGGTGAAACCGTGCAACTCGCCCTCAAGCACGGCCGCGACCTGTTTCCAGTGCGCGCCGACCCAGGGCAGCTGGAACAGGTGATCGTCAATCTCGCGGTCAACGCACGCGACGCGATGGCGGGGAAGGGCGGCGGAACGCTCACCATCCAGACCTATTCGGTCAAAGCTGATCAGGTCGCCGAGCTTGGGTCCGACATTCTTCCGGTCGCCGATTACGCTGCTTTGTCGATCACCGACAGCGGCACCGGCATCGCGCCCAACGTGCTTGGCAAGGTGTTCGAGCCGTTCTTCACGACCAAGGAGGTCGGCAAGGGAACGGGCCTCGGGCTTTCGACGGTCTATGGCATCGTCAAGCAATCCGGCGGCTTCATTTTCGCCGACAGCAAGGTGGGCGAGGGGACATGCTTTACCATCTACCTTCCCGCGCATGAGGCGGAGGCCAAGCCGGCCCGTGTCCGGACGCCCGCCAAGCCCAAGGAAAACGAGCTGTGGGGATCGGGCACCATCTTGCTGGTCGAGGACGAGCATATGGTGCGCACCGTCACCGAGCGTGGGCTGACGCGCCATGGCTACAAGGTGTTGAGCGCCAGCAACGGCGAGGATGCGCTTGAAATATTGGCGAGCGGTGAGCCGGTCGATCTGCTGATCAGCGATGTCGTCATGCCGTTGATGGACGGGCCGACGATGGTTCGCGAAGCCCGCAAGGATTTTCCCGACATGCCGATCCTGTTCATGTCCGGCTATGCCGAGGAACAGCTTCGCAAATCGATCGATATCGCCAATGTCGCCTTTCTTCCCAAGCCTTTCTCGATGATTGAATTGGCCGAGGCGGTTCGGGCGGCGCTCGCGAGCGCGCCGGTAAAATAGTTCTTCCCACAGCCGAAACGACTGGTAATGACGGGGTCGTGAGCAACGGGCGCGACATTCTGATCGTTGAGGACGAGCCTCTGATCTCGATGATGCTGGAGGATTACCTTCTGTCGTTGGGGCATCGCGTCAATGCCATTTGCGAGACGGTCGGCGAAGCGCTTTCGGCGTGCGATGGCCCGCGCTTCGATCTCGCTATTCTTGACGTCAATCTGAAGGGCGAAAGCGTGTGGCCGGTGGCCGCGCGGCTGCGCGAGATGGGCGTGCCCTTCGTGCTTGCAAGCGGTGGCCATGTCGATCCGCCGCCGCCTGAATTCGCCGCGGTGCCAATGATCGACAAGCCTTACACTATTGATCGCGTGACTCCCGCGATCGACGCCGCCATGTCGGGTGTCACCGCCTCCTGAATCCTTCGTTCGTTCTCCACTTGTTCCTGTGGAACAAATGGTATACGACCCCAACATTCGGATCGACATGACGTCGATCGGTTGACGAGGAGACAGGGGTCATGGCAGCGCAGCTGAAAGTCGTCGGAACGACCGGAGAATCGGGAAATATGGATCGCGCTAAGGCACTTGAAGCAGCATTGGCGCAGATCGACCGCGCATTCGGCAAGGGCTCGGCGATGAAGCTGGGCAGCCGCGAGAAGATTGATATCGAAGTTGTCTCGACCGGCAGTCTGGGCCTCGACATTGCGCTCGGAGTCGGTGGCCTGCCACGTGGCCGCGTGGTCGAGATTTACGGGCCGGAAAGTTCGGGCAAGACCACGCTCACCCTGCATGTCATCGCCGAAGCGCAAAAGGCCGGCGGGACCGCCGCTTTCGTCGACGCCGAACATGCGCTCGACCCGGCCTATGCCAAGAAACTTGGCGTCAACATTGACGAGCTGATCGTCTCGCAGCCCGACACGGGTGAGCAGGCGCTCGAGATTGTCGACACTTTGGTCAGGTCGAATGCGATCGATGTGTTGGTGATCGACTCGGTCGCGGCGCTGGTGCCGCGGGCGGAGATCGAGGGAGAGATGGGCGACAGCCACGTCGGCCTGCAGGCCCGCCTGATGAGCCAGAGTTTGCGCAAGCTGACCGGATCGATTTCGCGCTCGAAATGCACCGTCATCTTCATCAACCAGCTGCGCATGAAGATCGGCGTGATGTACGGCAATCCGGAAACCACCACCGGCGGCAATGCGCTGAAGTTCTACGCTTCGGTGCGGCTCGACATCCGTCGCATCGGCCAGATCAAGGATCGCGACGATATCGTCGGCAACACCACCCGCGTGAAGGTCGTCAAGAACAAGGTCGCGCCGCCGTTCAAGCAGGTCGAATTCGACATCATGTATGGCGAGGGCGTGTCCAAGGTTGGCGAGATTCTCGACCTGGGCGTGAAGGCGGGCATCGTCGACAAGTCGGGCGCGTGGTTCAGCTACGACTCCATCCGCATGGGCCAGGGTCGCGAAAATTCGAAGACTTGGCTTAAGGAAAATCCGGAGATGGCCCAGAAGATCGAGGATGCCATCCGCGGCAAGACCGATGAGGTCGGCGAAGCATTGATGGCTGGGCCCGACCCCGACGACGCCTGAATTCTGGTTGCCGAAGAGTGATGCGTAGGTGGAGGGTCGGCATTTCGGTGCCGGCCCTTCGTTATTCCGCTGGTGCCACGCGCGGCAGCCGCTCCAGTAGGCGATGGGGTTCGGTCACCGCCACCGCAACGAGCGCAAGAACCGCGCAACCGGCCATTCCGATTAGGAACGGCAGTGCACTCCCGTCGAACGCCCGGCCGATGCCGAGCCCGATTGCCGCGCCGCCGATCGTTCCGATCACGCCCTGCACCGACGATGCGGTTCCCGCGATCGATCCCATATTCTCCATCGCCAGGGTGCTGAGGTTGGAGGAGGTAAAGGCGAAGGCCGCCATCGCCAGCCCTTGCAGGACGATGAACATGGTCAAGGTTTCGAACCCTGCCAGCGCCAGGAACAGGTGGATCAGGGTGATGGCCGCGAAGGCGAGCGCGCCGCCATGGCCGACGCGTCGCATTCCAAAGGTGCCCACCACCCGCGAGTTGAGCCAGGACGTCAGCGCCATCGGCGCGGCGATCGCGGCGAAGGCTATCCCGATTGCGCCGGGCGCCTCGAATACATCGAAGATGATCTGCTGGATTGAGGCGATGTAGGCCGTCAAAGCACCGAACGTCATCGTTAGCGCGAGTGTATATCCGAGCGACTGTCGGTCCCGCAGGGTCGCCCACATCGCGCTCGCAATCTCGCCGGTCTTGAGCGTCCGTCGGAATTCGGGATGAAGCGTTTCGGGCAGTCGGCGCCATGACCACACGGCCATGATCAGCCCATAGGCACCAAGCACGCCAAAGATGGCGCGCCACGGGCCAACAAGCAGGATCCCCTGGCCGACCGTTGGCGCAAGCACCGGCACCAGCATGAAGACCATGAACACCAGGCTCATGGTCCGTGCCATTTCCTCGCCTTCGAACAGATCGCGCACCATGGTGACCACCAGCACGCGGGTGACCGCGGCGCTCGCCCCCATCGCCATCCGTCCGGCGACGAGCAAGGGAAAGCTCCAGGCGAAGGCGCACAGGAAGGCGAACGCGACGTAGAGCAAGACGCCGACGGCCAGCACGGGCTTGCGCCCGAATCGGTCGGCAAGCGGCCCCCACAGCAATTGGGTCGATCCGAAACCGAACATGTAGGCGACCACAACGAGCTGGCGGTCGTTATCGGCGGCAACGCCAAGAGCCTCGCCGATCGCTGGCAGGGCCGGGATCATCGCGTCGATCGCGAAGGCGTTGAGCGCCATCAATCCGGCAAGCATCGCCACAATCTCACGCGAGCCCGGACGCGGCCCGCCGACGGGCAAATTGCTGTTGCTGAACGGCACGACGCGCTGCTGGCCTATTTCCGGCCCACCCGCAACCGGGCTTGCGCTGCGACGGCCTGCCCATCAAGGGTCAAGCCATGAGGAGACCTTTCGCATGTGCGGGATAGCTGGGCTGTGGAGCAAGCGCCCGCCCGAGCCGGCCTTATTGTCGCGGATGGTGGGGACGCTGGCGCATCGCGGTCCCGACGATGACGGCGTGTGGGTCGATACCGAGGCGGGGATCGGGCTCGCCCACCGCCGCCTGGCGATCGTCGACCTTTCACCGTACGGGCATCAGCCGATGGTCAGTGCCGACGGGCAATTGATCCTCACCTACAATGGGGAAATCTACAATCATCTGGAGCTTCGTTCCGCGCTCGATGGCGAAGGCCGAACCCCGCAGGGCGGTTGGCGGGGACATAGCGATACGGAGACATTGATCGAGGCGATCGCTGCCTGGGGGATCGATGGTGCGTTGGAGCGATCTGTCGGCATGTTCGCCCTCGCGTTGTGGGATCGTCGCGCCCGAATGCTCAGTCTCGCCCGCGACCGCTTCGGCGAGAAACCGCTTTACTACGGTTGGGCTGGCCGGGACTTCGTGTTTGCATCCGAATTGAAGGCAATCCGCGCCCATCCGGACTTTGATTCCATCATCGACCGCCGCGCGCTAGGGGCTTTTGCAGCGCGTACCAACATTCCCGCTCCGCTCAGCATTTACCGAAATGCCTGGAAACTGGAGCCTGGCTGCATCCTGACGCTGGCAGACTTGACCCCCTTCGATGCGCCGCCCGCCGCGAACATCCGTCGATACTGGTCGTACGAGCAAGTCGTCCGCGATGGACTTGCCGATCCCTATGCGACCGAAGCCGAAGCTCTGACATCACTGGAGACCGGGCTTGCAGCCGCGATCGACGGTCAGTCGGTCGCCGATGTGCCGGTCGGTGCTTTTCTGTCTGGCGGTATCGACAGCTCGGCGGTGACCGCATTCTATCAGGAGCGCAGCGCGACCCCGGTTCGCACCTACACCATCGGCTTCGACGAGGCGGGTTATGACGAATCCGCCGATGCGCGCGCAGTCGCCAAACATCTTGGCACCATCCATCATGAGCAGATCGTCACCGCCGCCGAGGCACGTGACATCATTCCTTTGTTGTCAACGATTTACGATGAACCTTTCGCAGACAGTTCGCAGATTCCGACTTTCATCGTCAGCCGCTTCGCTCGTCGTGATGTCACCGTTGCACTGACCGGCGATGGCGGTGACGAGCTGTTCGCAGGATATAATCGCCACGTTTCCGCCCCCGCGATGTGGAACGCCATCCGCCACGTGCCGCGGCCATTGCGCGCGGTGGCTAGCGCGACGTTGGGCCGCTTACCCTCCAGCCTGTGGACCGCCGCCGCCAATGCGTTGCCTGGTCGAACCGCGCCCAATCTCGGCGCCAAATTGCACAAGGCGCTCGCTACCGCCGGCCATGCGCGCGATTTTCACGATATTTACGACGATTTCCTCGACGAATGGGCGGGCGAAATGTCGCCCGTCATTGGCGTCGGGGAAGCGTTGCAGGCGGCCAGATCGACCATAAGCGATCCGACCGTCGCCACGATGCTGCGCGACGCGACGGGTTATCTGCCCGACGATATCCTGACCAAGGTCGACCGCGCATCGATGGCGGTCAGCCTGGAGACGCGGGTTCCATTCCTTGATCATCGCCTGGCTGCGGTTGCCGCGCGCATTCCGCTGGCGATGAAAGTGAAGGGCGGGCAGGGCAAGCAGATACTTCGCAAAGCGCTGTTTGCGCGCGCGCCGAAGTCGCTGTTCGATCGACCGAAGGCGGGATTCGCGGTGCCGGTCGGGCAATGGATCAAGGGACCGCTGCGCGACTGGGCGGAAGAATTACTATTGGAACGGCGCTTGGCCAGCGATGGCTGGTTCGATCCCGCAATAGTCCGCGCCCGCTGGGCCGATCATTGTTCGGGCCGCCGCGATTCGACCGGCGCCATCTGGTCGATTCTGATGTTCCAAGCCTGGCTTGCCGAGCAGCAAAGCTAGGAAAAGCGCTCCATGAGGCCCGGAAGCGACGCTTCATGCGTCAGGTCGAGGTGCAATGGTGTCACCGTGACGAAACCATCGGCAATCGATTCCAGGTCGGTGATGTGGCCGGGGGTCTGCACCGTCGGCGCCAGTCCGAACCAAAAATAGGGAAAGCCGCGCGGATCCTGCCGCTCGACGATGCGCAACCGCCCATAATCGCGAAACCCCTGGCGGCAAACGCGAATGCCGCGCACCGCATCGGGTTCGATCGCCGGGAAGTTGACGTTGATCAGCGTGCCCTTGGCCATCGGCACAGCGACCAATTCCGCAAGCACGCGCCCGGCCCACGCCTCGGCCGACCCGAACGGGACGCTCGCACCCAGCCCCTGCTTGGCATAGGCCTGGCTCAGCGCGATCGACGGCACCCCCGCCAATGCGCCTTCCATCGCCGCCGACACGGTCCCCGAATAGGTGACGTCTTCGGCCAAATTGGCACCGCGATTGATTCCCGACAGGATCAGGTCGGGGGGCGTATCCTTCATGATATGCGCCAGCGCCATCATCACCGCGTCGGTCGGTGTCCCAGTCACCGAATAGCGCCGGTCGCCATGTTTGCGCAGGCGCACGGGCTGGGTCAGGGTCAGCGAATGACCGGTGCCCGATTGCTCCTCGCTCGGCGCCACCACCCAGATGTCGTCCGACAACTGGCCCGCGACGGCCTCCAGCAAGGCCAGCCCACGGGCATCGATTCCGTCGTCATTGGTGATCAAAACCCGCATCGCGGCGCTATGGTCGAAACAGGCCGCAGTGCCAAGCCGGGACTCTCGCTGCGCTCATTGGGCAACATAAACAAACAAATCGGGTAACCTGTCGGTCAGTGCTTGTTAACATACCAACGCTTAATTATAGGCCGCGTGGGGATTGCCGACCGACCCGGGCAAGTATCGGGAAAGTCTAGTGGAATCGCTAGCCACCGCGATCGGTTGGCCGATCTCGGATAGGCGGCGACGCGTATCGGGGAGGTATGTATGGCGACCGCATTGAAAGACCTTTACGGGTCGGGCACGCAAAAATTCGATCAGATCCAGCTTCCCGACGGCTATCACCCGTCCGAAGCCGAAGATTTCATGAATCCTCAGCAGCAGGCGTATTTTCTCGCCAAATTGACGACCTGGAAGGAAGCGATCGTCGATGAGTCCCGGGCTACCATGGCCCAACTCCAGGTCGACTCGCTTCGTGAACCCGATATGGCCGACCGTGCGTCGAGCGAGACCGACTGGTCGATCGAGCTTCGCACCCGCGACCGCCAGCGCA
>JAZKHF010000044.1:0-10274 GCA_040385545.1 Pseudomonadota bacterium | reverse complement strand
CCTTCAGGTTTGGGCCCGGCGGCCTCCGCTAATATGCGTAAGGCCGCTGCCTCGGCGAACATGGCTTTGCCCAGCCCGCGCGGGCCGGTTAGCAGCCAGGCATGGTGCATCGCCCCGCTGCGCCAGGCGCCCAGGAAGCGATCGATCGGACGGTCGTGGCCCTGGATCATGGCAGCAGGTCCGCAAGCGCCGACATGAGCCGCGCGGTGACGGCGGCGGGATCGCCCGAGGCGTCGATTAGTCGAACGCGGCCCGGTTCGTCGGCGGCGATCTGGCGGAAAGCGAGGTCGACCGATTGGTGATAGGCCTCCGGTCGCCCGCCGATCCGGTCGCTGCCGTCCGCGTCACGGGCACTGGCACGAATGCCGCCCTCGGCCAGCGCGAGGATAAGGGTGCGATCGGGAAACCATTGATCGATACCGAAGGCGTTGATCGCCCGCACAGCCTCGATCCCCAACCCGCCCGCGCCGCCCTGATAGGCCAGCGAGCTGTCGATGAAGCGATCGGACAGCACCCATTTGCCCGCCAGCAGCGCTGGCCGGATCACTTTGTCGACATGGTCGGTCCGCGCCGCCGCGAACAGCAGCGCCTCGGATTCGGCGCACCAGCGATCCTCCGCCCCAGTCAGCAGCAATTCGCGGATTCGCTCGGCACCATCGCTTCCGCCCGGTTCGCGGGTGCGAACGAGATCGATCCCCCGCGCCGCCAGTGCCTCGGACAAAGCGGCGAGCTGGGTCGACTTACCGACCCCTTCCCCGCCCTCAAGGCTGATGAACCGTCCCCGCGCCACGATCTTGGCTCAGGCCATGCCGAACAATTGCTGGAAGCCGATCCAGATCCGTCCGAAAAAACCGGCTGGCGCGACTGCCTCGGCGGCGACCAACGGCATCACCTGCTCGCCCGAATCGGCGGTGGTGACGACCAGGTCGGCGATGTGGTCGCCTTTCCTGAAGCCGGCCTTGACCGGTCCCTGATAACGGATTTTCATGCCGGTGACCTTGGACAGGACCCCGGCGGGAATGGTCACTGCCAGGTCGCGTGGAGCGACCAGGCCAACTTCGCTGTCGCTGCCCATCTGCACCCGGGCATTGCCGACTGTCGTGCCGGCCTTGAACAGGGGCTTGGTCTGCCAGGCATTGAAGCCCCACTCCATCAGCCGCACCGACTCGCTGATGCGGTTGCCGAAGCTATCGAGCCCGGCAACCACCATGATCAGGCGGCGGCCATTCTGCTCGGCCGAGCCGGTGAAGCCATAGCCCGCTTCTTCGGTGTGGCCGGTCTTGAGCCCGTCGGCACCCGCGACCTTGCCGAGCAGGGGATTGCGGTTCGCCTGCGTGATGGCCTGGCCCGACCCCAGCGTCTTGCCCCAGGTAAAGCTCGGCCGCCCATAGAATTGCTTGTACAATTTGGGATGATTCTGGATTTCGGCCCGCGCCAGCGTCGCGAGGTCGCGCGCGGTGACATAGGTGCGGCCCTCATCCGGCCAGCCGTTCGAATTGCCGAAGCGGCTACCGGTGAGGCCGAGCCGCCTGGCATTCTCGTTCATGACATTGGCAAAGGCCTCCTCGGTCCCGGCGATGCATTCGGCCAGCACGACCGACGCGTCGTTGCCCGACAGGACGACGATTCCGTAGAGTAGATTTTCGACGCTAACTTGCTCGCCGGGCGACAGGAACATGGTCGATCCGGCCTGCGGACCATGCCACTTCTGCCACGTCTCCGGCCGCACATTGCACATCTTGTCGAGCGCAAGGTCACCCTTGGCGATCAGCTCGAACGCGACGTTGGTGGTCATCATCTTGGCCATCGACGCCGGCGGCATGCGCTGGTTGCCATTCTTGTCGAGCAAGACAGCGCCCGAGCTGAGGTCAATCAGATAAGCGACACGGGCGCTGGTATCGAACGGCGGGGCCTTGGCCGGGGCGGCGCTCGACATGAGCGCGAGGGAAACGGTCGACAGCAGCAGGGGACGGATCATGAAATGGACGACTCCGGAAATGGGGGCTTCGCTTACCCTCTATCCCCTGCCCTCCCCCTTGTCAGCGCCCGATAATCCCGTCGGCGAGCAACAGCACCGAAAGCGCGTAGAAGTTGGAGCAATTATATTTGAGGATGGCGTGATAATTGGTGGTCACGAGATACGCCGTCTCCCCCGGCCCATCGGGTTCGAACAATTGGGCAAGATCGGCCTCGCGCAACGCTCGGTTGACCGGAGTGACACCCATCGCCCGCCATTGTGTCATGGTCATCGGGCGGCTGTGGCGGGCGTAAACCCGTGGACAGTCGACGGTGGTGACGAGGTTGCGCACCGACGCGCGGTTGAAGCCATCGGGCACGCGCACCGGCACGCCCCACAACATGCTGGCCTTCCAGCCGGCATCGCGAAGGTAATTGGCGATCGATGCGAAGGCGTCAGGCTCGCTCCGCCAGATATCGGCGAAATTGTCGCCATCGCCATCGGCGCGCAACCGAAGCGCGACTGAAGGCATGAATTGCGGATATCCCATCGCCCCCGCCCAGCTGCCGCGGAGGCGGGCGCGGGAATAGCCGGCATCGAGCAATTTCATCGCGGCGACGAATTCGCCTTCGAAAAGCGGACGGCGGCGGCCCTCATAGGCCAGGCTGGCGACCGCATCGAGCACGTCGAAGTTCCCGGTAACGGTGCCGTAGCTGGTTTCTTTGCCGTAAATGCCGAGCATCACTGACGCCGGCACGCCGACGCGCTGCTCGATCGATGATAGCCGGCTGTAGTGCTCGCGATATTTGGTGGCGCCGCGGCGGATCAGGTCGGGCGTGACATGCTTGCGGCGGAACGGGGCGAACGGCGGGGTCGCGTTGGGATTGCCGATATTGCCCGGCTGGGCGCGATCGAGGCGGATCGCGGTGGGGCTGAGACGCAGATAGGGAATGACCGAATTGATGGTCGCCTCACGAATACCGGCTGAGCGGGCGAGCGCGGCGAGACGCGGTTTGTAGGCCTCGAAACCGGTGGGTGCCGGTCGAAGCAACGGCGGCGGCGCCGGAAACGTCTGCCGCTGGACGGTTGCCCGGGGGGCAGTCGGCAGCGGGGCGAGCGGATCGCTAACCTGCGCGGACGCGGTCTGGCTGAGCAGCGCGGCGAGCATCATATGAAATCGAATCTTCAAGAACATCTCGCTTTTGCTGGTCGCGTCCAAGGCTAGCGGGTCTTGCCCGCTCGGCCCATCCGCCCTGTCGCTCGCAATGCACATCCTGGCCGGACTGTGGAAGCGGCAACATGAACCCTGGATTGAAAAGACAATGATGCTATTGGCGTCCCCGAGGAGAGATGGCCGAGTGGTTTAAGGCAGCGGTCTTGAAAACCGCCGTGGGTGCAAGCTCACCGTGGGTTCGAATCCCACTCTCTCCGCCACCCCCTTCCATCCCCGCTCCGTCGATACGTTGGTCGATTGGTCGAACCAGGCTGGCAACGACAATCAAACCCGCGCAACTGTATTAGCACAGCAATACAGGGGTGACTTATGCGTATCTTGGCAGTTTCGGTCGCGGCAATCGCGCTGATGTCGGCAGAGTCGGTGGCGGCACAGACGGCGCGAGTCACTTCTTATGACGCCGCCTTCTTCGTGCCATTCGCGCCAAGCAACGCGCTCGATATCGCCCAGCGCGTGCCGGGCTTCGCGCTGGAGCAGGGCAATAGCGACATTCGCGGCTTTGCCGGTGCGGCGGGCAATGTCGTGTTCAACGGCGCGCGGCCGAGCTCCAAATCCGAATCGCTCGCGACCCTGCTGTCGCGCATCCCGGCCAACCGCGTCGTCCGGGTGGAGCTTGGGCCGGGCGATCTGTACGGATCGGAATATGCCGGCAAGAGCCAGGTGCTCAACATCATATTGTCGGTCGATTCGGGGATCGACGGGACGGTCACCGCCCGCGCTACCCGCTATTATACCGGCGACATCGTCCCCAACCTCAGCGGCTCGATGTCGGTCAAGCGCGGCAATCATGTGCTCACCGTCTCGGCGGGCACCGGCCGCGACGACCGGGTCGACGAGGGCACCGACAAATTGACCGATCCGGTGGACGGCTTTTTGTTCGAGAAGCGGCGCAAGCAGAATCATTATCGGCCTCGCCAGCCGTTCATCTCGGGCAGTTGGGCGTTTGAGGAGGCACCTGACAAGGCGATGCACCTCAACGGGCGGTTCGATCGCTTCACCGAGGATTTCGATCAGGTCAATCGCGTCTATCCGACCGGCGAGGAAGCCCGCGATGACCGATTATATTTGACCGCGCGGCAGCCCGGCTTCGAGATTGGCGGCGACATCAGCCGGCCGCTTGCGGGCGGCGCGATCAAGTTCGTCGGGCTGGTCAATCGCCGCAAGCGCGAGAATCTCGATACCGTCGAGGAACGCGACGATGGCGAGGTGGTCGGCGGCTTTGAGCAAGGATCGCAATCGCAGCGCAACGAGACCATCGGCCGGCTAAACTGGAGGAGGTCCAACCTTGGGGGGTTCTCGTTCGAGGCGGGCGCAGAGGTGGCTTTGAACACGCTCGATTACCAGAATGATCTGTTCATCCTCGGCCCGGGCGGGGAGCGCACCCAGATCGACCTTCCGATCGACGATGCCACGGTCAAGGAGACGCGCGGCGAAGTCTATGTGAAGCTGGGCAAGCAGGTGACCCCGGCGTTCCGCATCGACGCCGGGCTGAATTACGAATTGTCCAGGCTCAAAGTGCGCGGAGACGCTCTGGCCGACCGCAAATTGCGCTTCTTCAAGCCGAGCCTGACGCTCGACTGGAAGCCGGGCGGCGGCTGGCATTCGCAATTCACCGTGCGGCGGACGGTCGCCCAGCTGGAATTCTTCGATTTCATCAGCTCGGCCGAATTGAGCAACGACCGGGTCAATGGCGGCAATGCCAACCTCCTGCCCCAGCGCGCATGGGAAGTGCGGGCGACGCTCGACCATCCTCTTTTCAAAACCGGGCTGATCAAGCTGGACGCCGGCTACGACCGGATCGAATTGCTGCAGGACCGGATCCTAGTGTTCGACGACGAGGGCAATGCATTCGACGCGCCGGGCAATATTGGCACCGGCACGCGCGGCTTTATCGCGCTGGCGATCGATGCGCCGCTCGACCGCTTCGGGATCAAGGGCGGGCGGCTGAAGCTCAACGGCCAGCTTCAGAAGACCCGCGTCGCCGACCCGATTTCGGGCGAAAAGCGCGGGTTCAGCGGCTTTTATCCCGAATGGCAGTGGAGCGCCGAATTCCGCCGCGACATCGGCAAGTTTGCCTATGGCATGAATGTCAGCGACCGCGACCGCTTCAGTTTCTTCCGCGCCAACGAGATCGACACCAATTACAATGGTGGCATCTTCGGCAATGCATTCGTCGAATATCGCCCCAATGCGCGGACCACGGCGACGCTCGAAGTGGGCAATCTGTTCAACACCCGCGGACTTCGCGGGCGTGAATTTACCTTCCCCAATCGATCCAACCCCGACCCGTCACTGATCGAGTTTCGCGAGCGCAACAGCCACACGACGGTCTCGATTGCGCTGAAGCGAACATTCGGTGGCAAGAAAACCGCGGTGCCGGGTGCGGGCGGCGCGGGGGTGGCGCCACCAGCCTGACCTCGCTAAGGCTCCGGCGAAATTTATACCTCATTTTTTCGCGGAGACCGAGACGTGGGCGAGCCCAAAATCCAGCCGTTCGATTGGGAAGATGCCCTTGGGCTCGATGACCAGCTCGACGACGCCGAACGCATGGTCCGCGACACCGCCGAAGCTTATGCCCAGGACAAGCTCCAGCCGCGCGTCACCAAGGCTTACCTCAACGAGGATTTCGACCGCGAGATCTTGCGCGAAATGGGCGGCCTCGGGCTGATCGGCGCGACCATCCCCGAAGAATATGGCGGCGCGGGGCTGGGCTATGTCTCCTACGGCCTGATCGCGCGCGCGGTCGAGCGGGTCGACAGCGGTTATCGCTCGGCCATGTCGGTCCAGTCGAGCCTCGTGATGTACCCGATCTTCGCTTACGGATCGGAAGAGCAGAAGCGGAAATATCTCCCCGGCCTGGCCAAGGGCGAGCTGGTCGGATGCTTTGGCCTGACCGAGCCCGATGCCGGATCGGATCCGGGCGGCATGCGCACCCGCGCCAAGAAAACCGCCACCGGCTATAAAATCAGCGGCGCCAAGATGTGGATCACCAATTCGCCGATCGCCAACGTGTTCGTGGTGTGGGCCAAGTCGGAAGCGCATGGCGATGCGATCCGCGGGTTCGTGCTGGAAAAGGGCATGAAGGGCCTCAGCGCGCCCAAGATCGGCGAGAAATTGTCCCTGCGCGCGTCGATCACCGGCGAGATCGTGATGGACGAGGTCGAAGTCGGCGAGGATGCGCTGCTGCCCAATGTCGAGGGGCTCAAGGGGCCGTTCGGCTGCCTCAACCGCGCGCGCTACGGCATTGGCTGGGGCAGCATGGGGGCGGCCGAGGCATGCTTCCACGCTGCGCGCAGCTATACGCTCGATCGCAAGCAGTTCGGACGGCCCCTCGCCGCAACGCAATTGGTCCAGCTCAAGCTGGCCAATATGGTGACCGAAATCTCGCTCGGGCTGCAGGCCGCGTTGCGCGTCGGCCGTCGGCTCGAGGCCGGGCATCTGATCCCCGAGAGCATCAGCCTGCTCAAGCGCAACAATTGCGGCAAGGCACTCGATATCGCCCGGGTCGCGCGCGACATGCACGGCGGCAACGGCATCTCGGCCGAGTTCCAAGTCATGCGCCACGCGGCCAATCTCGAGACGGTCAACACCTATGAGGGCACGCATGACGTCCATGCGCTGGTCCTGGGCCGGGCGATCACCGGGATTGCCGCTTTCTAGGGCTGCACGGCCCCGCTATGCTATTCGCTCGTAACGGGGGAATGACATGACGACCTTGCTGATCATCATCGGGCTGATCGTCCTTATCGGACTGTTCGCCGTCGCCATCTACAACCGGCTGGTGCGGCTTCGCGCGCTGGTCAAAGAGGCGTTCAGCGGGATTACGGTGCAATTGCGCCGCCGCGCCGACCTGATCCCCAATCTGGTCGAGACGGTCAAAGGCTACGCCACCCATGAGAAGGCGACGTTCGAGGCGATTACCGCCCAGCGCGCCGCCGCGTCGGGTGCCAAAGGGGTCGCCGCGACCGCCGCCGCCGATGCGGCGATGACCGGTCTGATCGGCAAATTGTTCGCGGTGGCGGAGGCTTACCCCGAGCTTCGCGCATCCGAGAATTTCCAGCAATTACAGGGCGAGATCAGCAGCATAGAGACCGAGCTCCAGTCGTCGCGACGCTATTACAATGCCACCGCGCGCGACCTCAACACGCGAGTGCAAAGCTTCCCCGACCTGCTGTTCGCGCGGCCGATGGGGTTCACCGAAGAAGAATATTATCAGGACGAGGATCCCGCGATCCAGTCGGCGCCAAAGATCGACTTCCAGAAGCGTTGACACCAATGCGCTGGCTGATCGCGCTGTTGGCCGCATTGCTGCTGGCGGCACCGGCGCTGGCAGAGGAGCGGATCCTCGACTTCAACAGCGATATCAACATTGCCAAGGACGGCACGCTCGATGTCACCGAGACGATCCGGGTGCAGGTCGACAATGTGGCGATCAAGCGCGGTATCTTCCGCGAAATCCCGACCCGATACGACGGGAAACGCGGGAAGCGGATCAAGGTCGGCTTCACCCTCGTCGAGACCCGCCGCAACGGGCAGCCAGAGCCGAACACGGTCGAGACCATGAGCAACGGGGTGCGGATCAAGATCGGCAACCCCGATGTGATCATTCCGGTCGGCGAGCATGTCTACACCATCCGCTACACCGCGACGCGCATGCTGGGGCAGTTCGACGGGTTTGACGAATTATACTGGAATGTCACGGGCAATGGCTGGGGGTTTCCGATTGACCGGGCAGCCGCCACCATCACCCTGCCCTCGCCCGCCAAGTTCGGCGAGCGGGCGGTCTACACCGGTTATCAGGGCGACACAGGAAGCGCCGCCGCGGTGACGAGCGAGAGTCGGGGGCGGATCAGCTTCGCCACGACCGCGCCGCTGGAGCCGCGGCAGGGGCTGACGGTGGCGGTGGCATTTCCACTAGGCGTGGTCGATGCGCCCACGTCTGCGACCAAGACCGGCTGGTTCCTGGCCGATTATGGACCGCCGCTGACCGCCTTGGCGGGATTGGGCGGCCTGATCGGCTTTCTCTACACCGCCTGGGCACGGGTCGGGCGTGATCCGCGCGCTGGGACGGTGGTGCCGATCTTCAGCCCGCCCGATAGCCTGAGTCCGGCGGCGATGCGCTATGTGGTTGAGCAGAGCTTCGACAATCGCGGGTTCGCGGCGGCGCTGGTCGATGCCGCGGTCAAGGGCCATGTCCGACTGGTCGAGAATGACGGCGGCTTCTTCGGTGCGACCAAGCGGAGCATCGAGCGGCCAGTGACCGCCACCGCGCAGGCGCTCGATCCGGTCGAGCAGGATGCGATCGACGCGTTGGTAGCGCCCGGCGCGACGATCGCGATGGACAATGCCCACCATGCGACCTTCTCGTCCGCGAGCAAGGGGTTGGCGGCGGCGTATGCGACGCGGTTCGAAGGCAAGGCATTCAACCGCAACATCGGCTGGGCGTTCGCGGCGATTGCGGTGTGGCTGCTGACCGTCTGCATGACCGCGATGGTCATCCTGCTGGTCGAAGGGGTTCCGGGGTCGGGCCTGTTCCTGCTTCCGCCACTCGCGCTCGCTGCGGTGATCGTGGCGTGGATGGCGCTGCCCAAGATGAGCAAGTGGGTCGGATGCGCCGTGCACGGTGTGCTGATCCTGATTGCCGCCCTTGCGGTGATGGGGACGCTGCCGATGATCCCGATGGCGCTAGTAACCGGCCGTTGGCTACCGCTGGCGATTGCCGCGATCGGGCTTCCGCTGGCGCTGAGCGCGTTCGCGTGGATCGATGCGCCGACCAAGGACGGCCGCGCGATGCTCGACCGGATCGCGGGATTCAAGCAGTATCTCTCGATCACTGAACGCGAGCGGCTCGACCGGATGCAGGCGCCCGAGGACAACCTTCAGTTGTTCGAGCGATTCCTGCCCTATGCGATTGCGCTGGAGGTGGAGAATCGCTGGGCCGACCGCTTCACGTCGATGCTCGCAGCGGCCTCGGCGGCGGCGTCCGCTTCGGGCGGGGCGCAGGGATTTGCCTGGTATTCCGGATCGTCGAGCCCGTGGACCGACACCGGCGGGTTCGTCGGATCAATCGGCGATTCGCTGTCGAGTGCGGTTTCCTCGGCCTCGACAGCGCCGGGATCGTCGAGCGGATCGGGCGGTGGCGGATCGTCGGGTGGCGGTGGCGGTGGTGGTGGCGGCGGCGGCTGGTAATCAGCCGCGTGGCCGTTTGAGCACGAGTATGGGTTCGTCGTGATAGGCGGTCTCGTGAAGCGGGACGAAGCCCAAGCGCTGCGCGAGCTTGATCGACGGTAAGTTGGCGGGGGCGATGATCGCCCAGATGGTCACCGGTGGAAGGTTGGCGTCGGCCCAGCGCAGCACCGCGTCACAAGCTTCGCCAGCGAGCCCCTGCCCATGGGCTTCGGTCGCGAAAATCCATCCCATCTCGGGCTGGTCGCCGAATTCGGGCTCCAAGTCGCGCCACGCTGTGAACAGGGCAGTCATGCCGAGCAATTTACCATCACTCTTGCGCTCAACTGCCCAACCGCCAAATCCGTTGATCTGCCAACTGCCGACGGCGGCGACCAGCCGTCGCCAGCTTTCTTCCATTCCCATCGGTTCGGGACCGAAGTGGCGGTGCACCGCAGGCTGCTGGAGAATGTGGAAGTAAGGTTCGCGGTCGTCTTTGCACCACGCGCGCAGCCGCAATCGCTCGGTCTCCAGAAGCGGAGCCGAGCGGATCATTCTGTCATGTGAATTGCTCATCGACTGGATGAGCGACGTGCTCGCCATGCCCCCGGCATGGCTGCGCGCGTCACTTCTTGCCGAGAGTAAGCCCGCCGAAACGCTTGTTGAAGCGCGCGACCTGACCGCCAGTGTCGAGCATCTGGCCGCGACCGCCGGTCCATGCCGGGTGCGAGGTCGGATCGATTTCCAGGCTGAGCGTGTCGCCTTCCTTACCCCAGGTGGTGCGGGTCTGGTACGACGAGCCGTCGGTCATCTTGACGGTGATCAGATGGTAATCGGGATGGGTATCGGTCTTCATGGCGAATTTCCTTGTGAGCGGCTGGTTCCGACCAGCCTGCGAAGAAGTCGCGGCCCCCTACC
>JAZKHF010000043.1:0-3710 GCA_040385545.1 Pseudomonadota bacterium | reverse complement strand
ACGAGAGCAGCGCCAAGACCATCGGGGTCGAGCGGATCCATGTCGAGCAGGATGCCGGCAAGCTGATGCACGACCAGCATCCGACCATGTCCTATGTCGACCTCAACCGGTCGGGCGTGGCGCTGATGGAGATTGTGTCCAAGCCCGACATGCGTTCGCCCGCGGAAGCAGGGGCGTACGTACGGAAGTTGCGGGCGATTCTTCGCTACGTCGGCTCGTGCGACGGCAATATGGAAGAAGGATCGATGCGCGCCGACGTCAATGTGAGCGTGCGCAAGCCCGGCGGGGAGCTGGGCACTCGGACCGAGACCAAGAACGTCAATTCGGTGCGCTTCGTCATGAACGTGATCGAGAGCGAGGCGCGGCGGCAGGTCGATCTGATCGAAAGCGGCGGCACGGTAGCGCAGGAAACGCGGTTGTACGACCCCGACAAGAATATCACTCGCACGCTTCGGTCGAAGGAAGATGCGCATGATTACCGCTATTTTCCTGATCCGGACCTGCTGCCGCTCGAACTGGACGACGCGTTTTTGCAGGCGTGCCGCGAGAGTTTGCCCGAATTGCCCGACGCCAAGCGCAAGCGCTACGAGGTGCTGGGAATCACGCCCTACAATGCAAGCGTGCTGACCGCTGAGGTCGAAACCGCCCGCTGGTTCGACACCTTGCTCGACGAGGGCGCGCCGCCGACCCAGGCAGCCAATTGGGTCGCATCGGAGTTGTTCGGCGCGCTCAATCGTCGGGGCGAGACATTTGCAACGACGGGGATTTCTCCGGCCGAGGCCGCAGAACTCCTGAAATTGGTCGCGAGCGGCGAGATCAGCGGGTCGATGGCTAAGCAGGTGTTCGAGATCATGCTCGAAACCGGCGATGCCCCGAGCAAGATCGTTGAGGAACGTGGGCTCAAGCAGACCAGCGACACGGGCGCGATCGACGCCGAGATCGACACGATCCTCGCCGCCAATGCCGACAAGGTCGAGCAGTATAAGGCGGGCAAGGAAGCCTTGTTCGGCTTTTTCGTCGGTCAGACGATGAAGGCGATGCAGGGCAAAGCGAACCCCGGCGTGGTCAACGAGCGGCTGCGGGCGAAACTGGGCTAGGCGGGTGCCTTGCAGCTAGTCAGCAAATCAACCGCCATCGCATCCAAGGCCCGTGCGAACGCCACGTCGATAGCCTGCTGCAGCACGGGCCTGCCATTCGTCCAGTACGTCATGCGCGAATTGCCGCCGCGATAGGAGCGATCGAAGCTTGCACCGCCAGCGTTCGTCACCTGCATCCTGAAGACGGCACTCGCGCTGATGTTCACCTTGGTGTCGGTGATCCAGGCGGTTGTCAGGTCGACTTTGGCGGTGCTTGCGTCAGGCGCGGCCGCATCGCCCTCGAACGAAACCGAGATTCCACGCGTGTTCAGGGCCGTCACGATCGACCTGAGCCACGCCGCACGGTCCTGCGGCGCTAAAATCTGCCGCCGATCATGGACGCCAACCATTTCCGGGCTGCGGCGCAGGTCGCCGAGCGCGATGATGCGCACCGGGCAGGCGATGGAGTCTTTTGCTGGCTTCACTGCGCTCGATATTGTGTTGTCGAACACCGGGGCCAGGGTCATCGGCCTGGGCAGCGCCCAGGCCGTGCCCGCGGACCCGCAGGCGAAAATGAAGCCGGCCAGCACGGCACAACAGTTGCGCATGCTAGTTGAGCGGCGCAACGTCGACAAAGCCGTTTCCGGTCCACAACAGGGTGGTGCCATCGGAGGTCGGCTGAGGCCGCCCCAGAAATCCGCCCGCCATGGTCCGCTTGTTCTTCTTGTCGGCGGTAAGCGCCGCTTGCTCACTCGACGTCATGGCGAGGAGGCGCGGTGTAAGCTGCTGCAGCCGGGCAAACGATTGGGCCATGGCGGCGCGCGCGAGCTTGGCGCCGTCGGCTGCCCAAAGCGCAGCATTGGCTTCTTTCTCGTTCGTGGATGAGGGAAGCAGGACGACGCTCGCCAGGCTGCCGCTATAAACGAGATACTTTGGCGCGAGCCGCTTTTCCGGCTTGTCCTTGACGGAAGGAACCGATTCGGCGGCGATTTCGATCTTCTGAACCACCCGCAGCGCATCGAAATTTGGCGACAGGTCATAGGTATATTCGACGAAGGCGGTCTGGGCATTGGGGTTGGAGTCGAGAAAAGCACTCTTGCCGGCCGGCGAGCTGTCCTTGCTGAAATTGCCACCATCCACCGGCACATTCCATGCGGCATTTGCGAAACTTGCCTTGGCAGCCTCGATGGCCATCGCATCGGCATCGACGTCGGCCATGGCAGACCGCACCGGGACAATGAGCTGCTCAGCCTTCTTGGCGCGCGCCGAATCCACCGCAGCTCCGATAAGCCCGCCCAGCAGACCCCCGCCGGTCGCGACCGCGACGTTGGACAGATTGATATCGGACTTGATTTCCGACTGGGCGACCAGCACCCGGAGCGAGCGACCGCCAGCAACCGGGGCATTTTGGCCGGTCGCCTGTTGAGGCGTAGAAGCCGGGGCGCCATAGTCCTGGGCGCTGGCCGCTGACATCGAAGAGCTCGCAACAAAGCACGCGCAAAGCACGGAAGAAAAAACTCTCAACACTGGAATACCCCCAAACACGCGCTGCCCCACCGCAGCGTATTGCTGGTTTATTTAGTCAAAGCTGCAATGGCAAGCCGAACGGTTGGAGGTTATTCAGTGGTTGACCCAGCGCCCTAATTTTCCTTCCGTTGCACCACAAGAAAACCAGAATCATATCGGAGTCAGGGTAATGATGGAGCGAAGTTCGGTGCGTAGTCTTTGGGCCGCTTTGGTGACCGCAACATTGGTCGCTCCAGCCAACGGGGCTGCCCAACCCGCATTGCCACCACCGCCGAAGCTGATTGTCGCGATCTCCGTCGATCATCTGGCGTCGGATATCTTCGACAAATACCGGCCGGCGCTTAATGGCGGTTTCGCTAAGCTTGGGCGGGGGGTGGTTTTCCCGCATGCCTATCAGGGGCATGCGGCCAGCGAGACTTGTCCCGGCCATTCGACCATATTGACCGGTGCGCATCCGGCGCGGAACGGGGTCATCGCCAACACATGGTACGACCTCGGCCAGTCGCGCGCCGACAAGGCGGTCTATTGCGCCGAGGATCCGCGTATCGCGGGAACGACGTCGAGAGCTTACACCGTCTCCGCCTGGCATCTAAAGGTGCCGACATTGGGCGACTATCTGAAACGCCAATGGCCGGCCAGCCGGACCGTCGCGGTGGCGGGCAAGGACCGGTCCGCGGTGATGATGACCGGACAGCGGCCCGACCAGCGCTGGTATTGGAACGGCAAGACCTTCGCGACCGATCTTGCCGGGGTCGCGGTTCCGCAGTCCGTTACGTCCGCTCAAAGTGCCGTGGCCACGCAGGTGGCGCAGGCGCAGGCGGGGCTTGAGCCGCCTGCGTTCTGCTCGGCGAAGGCGACGCCGGTGCCGGTTGGCGGTGGCGGACAGCCGGTCGGGGCCGGGCGGTTTGCGCGCGCGGCGGGGGATGCGAACCTGTTCCGCGCCTCACCCGAGTTCGACGGGGCGACAATGGCGCTTGCGGCCGGGCTGGTACGCGAGATGAAGCTTGGCAAAAGCGCCGCGCCGGACCTTCTGACCATGGGCCTGAGCGCGACCGATTATGTCGGGCATCGCTATGGCACCGAGGGGCAGGAGATGTGCCTGCAGAT
>JAZKHF010000042.1:5901-19968 GCA_040385545.1 Pseudomonadota bacterium | reverse complement strand
AGCCCGAAGGTGAAGGCGATCGGCGCCGAGGTCATGACGATGTCGCCGGGCTTCAGCGCGAGGTGCGCGTGCGCGAAGGTGTCGCACGGGGCGAGGATGTCACGGTGGAAGTGGACGCAGCCCTTGGGCACGCCGGTGGTGCCGCTGGTGAAGGCGATCAGCGCGGGATTGTCCTGTGTGCTTTCGTGAGGCGGGAGGGGGTCGAGCCCGGCGCAGCGGGCTTCGAGTTCGCCGTGGCCGTAATCGCCGTCGTAGCGCAGGAGGTGCTTGACGAAATGCGTCTGCTCCATCGCCTCGCGGAAGTCGCCGATGAAGCGGCTGTCGACGATCGCATGGGAGATTTGCGCGCGCTCGATGACGGTGGCGATTTCGCCGGGGCGGAGCAAAGGCATAGTCGCGACGACTACGCCGCCAGCCTTGAGCACGCCGAGCCACGCGGCAAACAAGGTGAAGCCATTGGGGCCGCGCAGCAGGACGCGGTTGCCGGGGACGAGCCCGTGCTCGGCAACCAGCAGCCGCGCGATGCGGCCCGAGAGCGAGTCGAGCTCGGCAAAGGTCCAGCGGCCGCGCTCGTTGACCACCGCGAGCGCGTCGGGCGCGCCGCCCTTGAGCAGCTCGGCCGCGGCATTGAGGCGCTCGGGATAATCGAGCAGGTCGAAGCGCGGGAGCTGGTCGGGCGCGGGCAGGCGGTCGCGGACGAAGGAGTCGGTCGTCATTCGGGCACCACCGCGGTTGCTTCGATTTCGACCATTGCGCGCGGTTCGACCAGCCGCACGACCTCGACCAGTGCCATTGCCGGATAATGCGGGCCGATGATCGCTTTCCACGCAGCGCCAATCTCGGACAGTGAAGCGGTGTAGGCGTCGATCGAGGTGACGTAGCAGGTCAGGCGGACGAGGTGCTCGGGACGCGCGGAGTCGACTGCAAGGATGGCGACGATATTGCGCAGGGCCTGCGAGAATTGGGCGGGGAGCGTATCGGCGGCGAAGCGCTCCTGCTCGTCCCAGCCGATGACGCCCGCGGTGTAGATGGTGCGGCCCGAGGCGACGATGGCGTTCGAATAGCCCTTGGGGCGCGGCCATCCGGGAGGCAAAAGGGGCTTCATCGCGCTGCCTTCAACAGGTCGCGGGCGATGATCTGGCGCTGCACTTCGGACGCGCCTTCGTAGATCCGCAGGGCGCGGATCTCGCGGTACAGGCTTTCGACCATCGCGCCCCTGGTGACGCCCATGCCGCCGTGGAGCTGGACCGCGGCGTCGATGACGCGTTGCGCCGCCTCGGTGGCGTGAAGCTTGGCCATGGCGGCGGCGCGGCGGTTATCTTGCGGCAACGTGTCCTGCTGCCATGCCGCGCGGGCGATGAGCAGCGCCGAGGCGTCGATGCTGGTGGCCATGTCGGCGAGATTGGCTTGCGTGACGGCATTGTCGGCGAGCGTGGCGGGGCCGAGCTTGCGGGCCGAGGCGAAGGAAACGGCTTCGTCGAGCGCGCGGCGGGCGAAGCCGAGCGCGGCGGCGGCGACGGTGACTCGGAACAGGGTCAGCACCTGCATCGCGATCTTGAAGCCGTCTCCCGACGCGCCGATCAACTCGCCACGAACGCCGTCGAATTTGAGGCGCGCAAGCGGGTGCGGTGCGACAACATGGATGCGTTCGGCGACGGTCAGCCCGGGATCGTCGGCGCGGACGATGAACATGCTCAGGCCGCGCGCGCCGTCGGCCTCGCCGGTGCGCGCTAGGACGGTGTAGAAATCGGCGATGCCGCCGTTGGAGATATATGTCTTTTCGCCGTCGAGGCGGTGGGCGTCGTCGGCGACGCGCGCGGTCATGGCGATGTTGGCGGCGTCGCTGCCCGTGGCGGGTTCGGTCATGGCGAAGGCGGCGATGGCGCTGCCGTTCGCCACGCGGGGGAGCCATTGGCTTTTCTGTTCGGGGGAGCCGGCGAGGCTGATCGCGCCCGAGCCGAGCCCCTGCATGGCGAAGGCGAAATCGGCGAGCCCCGAATGATAGGCCAATGTCTCGCGCGCGATGGCGAGGCTGCGGACGTCGGGGACGACATCGGCGCCGATGCACAATTGGAGAAAGCCCGCATCGCCGAGTTTCGCGACCAGGCTGCGGCAGGCGGGGTCGATATCGGCGTCGTCGTGCGGGACAATATTGGTTCGTGCCCAGGCGTCGAGCCGCGCGGCGAGGTCGCGGTGGCGGGGGTCGTAGAAGGGCCAGTCGAGGCTCATCAGTCGCCCTTGAACTCGGGCTTTTCCTTGGCGGCAAAGGCGTCGTAGGCGCGGGTGAAGTCGTTGGTTGCCATGCAGATCGCCTGCGCCTGCGCTTCCATCTCGATCGCGGTGTCGATGCTCACCGCCCATTCCATGTCGAGCTGGCGCTTGGTCATGGCGTGGGCGAAGGCTGGGCCGTGGGCGATATTGCGCGCGAGCTGGTCGGCTTCGTGGGCGAGCATCTCGGCATCGACGACGCGGCCGAAGAAGCCCCATGCGAGTCCCTCGGCGGCGCTCATCGCGCGTCCGCTGAACAACAAATCGGCGGCGCGGCCGTGGCCGATCAGCCGCGGCAAGATGGCGCAGGCGCCCATGTCGGCACCCGCCAGTCCGACCCGCGCGAACAGGAAAGCGGTGCGCGCGTCGTGGCTGGCAAGACGCAGGTCGCTCGCCATGGCGAGAATCGCACCGGCGCCCGCGCACACTCCGTCGACCGCGGCGATGATCGGTTGCGGGCAGGCGCGCATCGCTCGGACGAGGTCGCCGGTCATGCGCGTGAAGGCGAGCTGTTCGGGCATCGCCATCTTCGTCAGCGGGCCGATGATTTCGTGGACGTCGCCGCCCGAGCAGAAATTGCCTCCCGACCCGGCGATGACGATCGCGCGGACCTGTGGCGTGACCACGAGCGCGCGGAAGGTGTCGCGCAGCTCGGCGTAAGAATCAAAGGTCAGCGGGTTTTTCTTGGCGGGGCGATCGAGCGTGATCGTCGCGACGCCGTCGGCGAAGTCCCAGCGGAAATGCTTCGGTGCGAAGTCGGCGGGGGTCATGCGCTCGTGCCCCCGTCGATGGTGACGCACGCGCCATTGATCGAGCGCGACGAGGGCAGGCACAGATGGACGATCGAGGCGGCTACCTCTTCCGCGGTGACCAGCCGGCCATGGGCGTTGAGCGCGGCCAAAGCAGCGCGCGATTCGTCGTCGCTGCGCTTGGTCACGCGGCTGATCCGCGCGGCGCTGTCGTCGACCATCGGCGTGTCGACGAACGACGGGCAGATGGCGTTGACGGTGAGGTTGGTCTTGGCAAATTCGAGCGCGAGGCTTTTGACCAGCCCGACCGCGCCATGCTTCGATGCGACATAAGGCGCGGCGTATGCGCCGCCCTTCAGCCCCGCGACCGAAGCGACGACGACCAGCCTTTTGTCCGCGCCGGCGAGGAGGTCGGGCAAGGCGAGCTGCGCGCCATCAAACACCGCGGTCAAATTGGTGGCGATGATGGCGTCGAAGGCGGCCCGCGTCGTGCGCGCGAACGGGGCGCTGTCGCCAATCCCGGCGTTGAGGATGACGAAATCGAACGGCCCGTTTGCATCGCGCGCGGCGTCGAACGCGGCGGCCATCGCATCCCGGTCAGTAAGGTCGCAGGGAAAGGCCTTGCCACCGGTCTCGCCCGCCACCGCATCGAGCGGGCCCGGGCGACGCCCGATGAGCGATACGCTCGCGCCTCCGCTGGCGAGCATCCGCGCCGCGGCGGCGCCGATGCCGCTGCCGCCGCCCGTGATCAGCGCATGACAACCTGTGAATTGACCCACCGCATTTGCCCCTTTGCTGCGGCGAGCTTGGCCGAACGGCCGGGGCAGCGCAAGCCGAGCCGCGGGGTCGTGGACAAGACGAAGGGGCGGCCCGCGCGTGCGGACCGCCCCTCCTTTCGCACCATGTTACGGTGCGGTGGCTTATCTGACGCCGATGACGTCGGGATTGCCGTCGGGATCGCCGATGACGTTGCCGCCACTGCGGACCGCGCCCGCCAGCAACACGCCGGCGAGGTGCGGCGTCGCCATCGAGGTGCCGCTGATGGTGTTGTAGCCACCATTCAGCCACGTTGACTTGATCGCCGAACCCGGCTCGGCATAGTCGATCGGCGGATTGCCGAAGTTCGAGAAGCTCGACCATTTGTCACCGATCGCGAACGACGACACGGTGTACACGTTCGGACCGTTGGCACGCGCCGGCGAGTGGTTGTTGGCATTGTCGGACTCATTGCCCGCCGCCAGTGCGAAGCGCACGCCGCCCGCTGCCGCATTGACCACGGCCGTGTCGAGCGCAGTGCTGACGCCGCCGCCCAGGCTCATGTTGGCGACGTCGCCCGCCTGACCATTGGCCGCGACGAAATCGACACCCGCGATCACGCCCGAAGTCGTGCCGCTGCCACGGCGATCGAGTACCCGGATCGCGACGACCTTGGCGCCCGGAGCAACGCCGATCACGCCGATCGTGTTGGCGATCGCCGCAATCGTGCCGGCGACGTGGGTCCCGTGACCGTTCTGATCAACCGGCGAAGTGTTGTTGCTGAGGAAGCTGCGGCTGCGCGCGGTGTCGACGTTGAGGTCGGGGTGCGTGAAGTCGATGCCGGTGTCGATGACCCATGCCGTGGCGAAGGTGCCTGTTCCGCCGCCATTGACGCGCGCGATGCCCCACGGGGTTTCCTGCGCGGGCTGGGTGCCGCCACCGCCGCCCGGGGGGGCGTCAGCGCGGATCGGGCCGGTGGTAACGACCTGGTCCTGCTCGCAATATGCGATGTTGGAATTGTTGTTCTTGGCATTCTCGACGCCCTGCGCGGACATGTTGGCGGCAAAGCCGCGGATCGCGACCGAATAGACATGCTTGAGCTGTCCGCCGGCGGCGTTGACCGAGCGATTGGCCTCGGCCTGTGCGCTGCTCCGCGACACCGTGTTCTTGTTGAACACGCAGATATAGCTGTTCTCGATCTTGTCACCGCGATTTTGCGCGCTCGCCTGCGAGGCGAGCGCCACCAGCGGCAAGGCCGCAATCAGTGAGAGATGGGTCAATTTCATCGAAATATTCCTCCCTGTTAGGAACAGCCATTGAAAGGCAGTGGCCGAGGCGCGGGAGCTTATCAGCGGGTTTTGAGCTGTCGAGTCACTAAATTGCAAAAAAAACAAACATATATCAAGTCGTTTACGGAGAATGCACAATGCATGATGCCGGGCTGAGTACAGCCGACAGACAGCAAGCATTCTCTGATGATCGTTTGTGCTGTATTAACTAATTACGATCTTGCCTTTTACTTAGGTCATCTTGATCCAGGCGCCGTGGACGCACCCGATTCCAGCGGCGTGTCGAAGCGCCGGTGGCGTACGATGTGGGGAGTGATGACGATGTACAGTTCGGTCTTGCTGCGCGTCGATTTCTCGACCTTGAACAAATTCCCAACGAGCGGCACGTCCCCGAACAAGGGGACCTTCGACTTGGTGGTAAGGTTATTTTCCTGCGTCAGTCCGCCGATCACGAACGTCTCGCCGTCACGGACCGAGGCCGAGGTTTCGGCCTCGCGCTGGCTGATCGTCGGATAGCCCTGCGAATACCCCGTGACCGACGATACCACGCCGTAGATTTGCGAGGTAACGAAACCATCCGAACTGACCCGCGGGGCAATCTGCAGCGTGACGCCGACGTTCACATATTGCACTTGTTGCGACACCGCGTTGACCCCCGACAAGGTGATCGAGGTCAGGATGGGAAGCGCGTCGCCGGTGATGATCTTGGCGGTCGATCCGCTGAGCGCGGCGATGCGCGGGCGCGACACGATCCGACCCTGACCCTTTTGCACTTGCGCGTAAATCGCGGCCTGCAGGGCACCCGAGGGCAAAATGCGGTTGGGATCGAGCCCGAACGGCAAATTGCTGCCCGTGGTGATCGTCCCGACCGCGATCTGACCAGCGCTATTGGCGAAATCGATGCCGAGGTTGCGCGCGCCCTGCTCCGATAGCTCGACGAACTGCGTTTCAAGGATGACGCTGTCGACGGGCACGTCGATCAGCGCAATCTGTTTCTTGATGCTCTCTATCCGTTCGGGCGTGCCGCGTACCCAAATTGCGTTGAGGCGGCGGTCGATTGCCAGGCCATTGCCGAACGACTGGCCGAGCGGGCGGTCCTTCTTGTCGTTCTGAACATTGGTGTTCGAATAATTGTTGATCTGCGCATTGGCCCCGGGCGACCCAAACCCGGGCTCGCGGCGGATGAAGACATTGTTCGGCTCGATCGTCGTGCCTTCGACCAACAGGCCGATGACTTCACTGACGTCGGCATATTTGAGGAATATGAGTTCGTAGCTGTCGTCGGGATTGTAAAAATCGGCCGCCCCAAGATCGCTCGCCTTGACCACTTCATCGCTGGTCGACCCAATCGGGCGAATGCCGGTCGCCTCGGCCTCGCTGACCCGCTCGACGGTGACCTTGATCGCCAGCGCGCCGACTTTTTCGACCGACACGCGCGCCGGGGACGTGGAGTCGAAGCGCATTAGCAGGTTGCCGTCGCTGATCGTCAGGCGCGTGGTGCGCACGATGCCGCGATAGCTGGCCTGCTCTGAAACCTGTGGCGAACGAATCGTGGCGCGCATCGACAAGGCAGGCTGACTGGGATTGCCGTTGACCGGGGCAAAGTCGGGTTCTCGCGGCGAAAAGCGGAGGAGGAAAGAAGCTTGGCGGTCATCCTCGGTGACGAGGCGAACTTCCTCGAGCACCGACGGGATCTGTGCCGAGGCCGGATGGGCCCCGGCCAACATGGCGAAGAACATCAGGAGGGCGACGGTCAGGCGTGAGTATGCAATGCCAAGCTTCGTCAAATCGATCCTAACGCCTCGCCTCGACTCAATCGGCAGGTGTTAGAGCGAGGGGGGCGGCGACGCGCAAGCCAGGCCCCGCGAACTTTCCCGAATTGGTAGTTTTGTGGCTATATCGCAACAACTTGGATCATGTCCGGAATGACTGCATAAGGGCGTTTGCGCGCTGCAGGGATTGGCCTTCGTCGACAGTCGTGGCAACGCGGCGCCGACCGTTCTGTCGTGAGGAATCGCCACCGATGAAAACCCGTGCCGCCGTTGCCTTCCAAGCCAAGCAGCCGCTCGAGATCGTCGAGCTCGACCTTGACGGGCCACGTGCCGGCGAAGTGCTGGTCGAAATCATGGCGACGGGGATTTGTCACACCGACGCCTACACGCTCGACGGGCTCGACAGCGAGGGGTTGTTCCCGTCGGTGCTGGGGCATGAAGGCGCGGGGGTGGTGCGCGAAATCGGCGCCGGGGTAACGAGCGTCGGGGTCGGCGACCACGTCATTCCGCTCTACACCCCCGAGTGCCGCCAGTGTAAATCCTGCCTCAGCGGCAAGACCAATTTATGCACCGCGATCCGCGCGACGCAGGGCAAGGGCGTGATGCCCGACGGCACCAGCCGCTTTTCCTTCAAGGGCCAGCCGGTGTTCCATTACATGGGCTGCTCGACCTTTTCGAACTTCACCGTGCTGCCCGAAATTGCAGTGGCTAAGATCGACCCCGCGGCACCGTTCGACAAGGCCTGCTACATCGGCTGCGGGGTCACGACGGGGGTCGGCGCGGTGGTCAATACCGCCAAAGTCCAGCCGGGGGACAATGTCGTCGTGTTCGGGCTCGGCGGAATTGGGCTCAACGTCATCCAGGGCGCGCGGATGGCGGGCGCCGACCGCATCGTCGGGGTCGACATCAACGGCGACAAGGAAGAATGGGGCCGGCGCTTCGGGATGACCGACTTCGTCAACCCCAAGCAGGTGCCCGACGTCGTCGCGCACCTCGTCGCGATGCTCGACGGCGGCGCCGATTACAGCTTCGACTGTACCGGCAACACCGACGTGATGCGCCAGGCGCTCGAATGTTGCCACCGCGGGTGGGGGACGAGCATCATCATCGGGGTGGCCGAGGCAGGGCGCGAGATTGCGACGCGGCCGTTCCAGCTGGTGACCGGGCGCAACTGGCGCGGCACCGCGTTCGGCGGCGCGAAGGGACGCACCGACGTCCCCAAGATCGTCGACTGGTATTTGAAGGGCAAGATCGAGATCGACCCGATGATCACCCACGTGTTGACGCTCGATGAGATCAACAAGGGGTTCGAGCTGATGCACTCGGGCGAAAGTATCCGCAGCGTCGTCGTTTACTGAGGAGAAAGACATGTACAGCCACATGATGGTCGGGTCGAACGACCTCGCCAAATCGAAGACGTTTTACGATGCGCTGTTCGGCAAGGAAGGCCGCGCCGACGACAAGGGGCGGCTGAGCTATGGCCGCAATGGCGCGGTATTCATGGTCACCCAGCCGATCGACGGCCAGCCCGCGACGCATGGCAATGGCGCGACGATCGGCTTCGGCTTCGACAGCCCGGCTGAAGTCGACGCCTGGCACCAGCGCGGCATCGCGGCCGGCGGGACGTCGATCGAGGACCCGCCCGGGGTGCGCTCGAACGCCTTCGGTTCGCTCTACCTTGCCTATCTGCGCGACCCCGACGGCAATAAATTGTGCGGTCTGCACCGTCCGCCCCAGTGAGCATCGAGACGGTCAGCGAAGTCGCGGCGCATAATGGAGTGCAGGGCGTCTATCGCCATGCCTCCGCGGTGACCGGCGGCGACATGGTCTTTTCCCTGTTCATGCCGCCGCAGGTCGAGCGAGGCGAGCCGCTGCCGGCGCTATGGTATCTGTCGGGGTTGACCTGCAGCCATGCCAACGTCACCGAAAAGGGCGAGTATCGCGCGGCCTGCGCCGAGGCGGGGATCATCTTCATCGCCCCCGACACCAGCCCGCGCGGGCCCGATGTACCCGACGATCCCGAAGCGGCGTATGACTTCGGGCTCGGCGCGGGCTTCTACCTCGACGCGACGCAGGCGCCGTGGGACCGCCATTACAAGATGGCGACGTACATCGCCGAGGAATTGCCCACGCTCGTCGCCGATCATTTCCCGATCGATCGCAGCCGGCAGGGGATTTGCGGTCACTCGATGGGCGGGCACGGGGCGCTGACGCTCGCGCTCAAGCGTCCGGGCCAATATCGGTCGGTGTCGGCGTTCGCGCCGATCGTCGCGCCGCGGCAGGTGCCGTGGGGACAGAAAGCGTTGAGCCACTATCTGGGCGATGACGTACTGGCGTGGCGCGCGCATGACAGCGTGGCCTTGATCGAGGACGGCGCGCGCGTCGACGACATGCTGATCGACATTGGCGGTAGCGATCCCTTTCTGGACAAGGAATTGCGCCCGGAATTGATCGAGGCGGCGTGCCGCGAGGCGGGGATCGCCCTCACATTGCGGCGCCACGCCGGCTATGATCACAGTTATTATTTCATCTCGAGCTTCATGGCCGACCATATACGCTGGCACGCCGAGCGCCTGTCGCGCTGATCATCGTCGCGGCGGTCGGTGCGCGGCGATAGGCGCGGCGTCGAATAGCTGCCCGCCCAGCAGATGTCCGGCTGACGGCAGGCGTTACGAGATTTTTTTGCTGTCCGGTCCGAACGCCAAGCCGGCCGCTGCTTCGGCGGGCCGACCCGCCGCGCTTGCGCTGCTGCGATCCTTGTACCGCAAAAGGTCCTCCAGAGTCATCGGCATGCCAATCTCGAAGCCCTGGAGGAGATCGCATCCCAAGAGTTGGAGCAGCCTGACCTGCCAGTCGCTTTCCACCCCTTCGACGACCACGCGCATGTCGAGGCCGTGCCCGAAATCGATCACGGATCGGATGATCTGGTTCGTCTTGCGTCGATCGCCCACGCTGCGCAGGAAGGACTTGTCGAGCTTCAGTCCATCGAGTTCAAAATTCTGCAGGTAGCTGAGCGACGAATAGCCCGTTCCGAAATCGTCGAGAAACACCTTCACGCCCATTTCCCTCATCCGTTCGATCGAACGACGCGCGGCGTCGACGTTCTCAATGAGCACGTTCTCGGTAATCTCGACGATCAGTTGTTCGGGGCGAACACGCGCGATCAGGAGCTTGTCCATCAACCGCGACACGAATTCGGGTTGGCGGAAATAGATTGGCGAAATGTTGACCGCGATCGGCACGGTTTCGAGCCTGGCGGCGGCGACAAGAGCGGTTTCGAGAGTCCAGTCGGTGAGCGCGTTGATCTGTCCGCTCGATTCCGCCGTCACGATCATGGCGTGTGGTGAGACATCGCGCAGCGCGGGCGCGTGCGATCGCAGCAGCGCCTCCGCGCTGCTGAGGCGCCCGGTCCGCGCATCGACCAGCGGCTGGTAATGGAGCGAAAACAGGTCGTCGACCATGGCCTTGCCAAGTTCGACCCGGACCGAGCTTTCGCGCATCTCATGCCGGTCGAGCGCGTCGTCGAACATTCGGAACCCGCCCTTGGGTGCACCCTTGACGGTGTACATCGCCAAGTCGGCGCGGCGCAGCAGTTCGGAACCGCTCAACCGCGATGGATCGCCGACCGCCAGCCCAACCGAGGCACCGATCTCGACTTGCATGCCGTTGATGAGGAAAGGCTCGCCAATGGCGTGAACCATGGCTGCACCATAGGTTTCGGGGAGGCAGTCGGTGTCCCAAGCAATGATCGCGGCAAATTCGTCGCCCCCGAGGCGCGCCAGCGCGATCGACTGGCCGGCCACCGCCAAGGCCCGCTCGGCGACCTGCTTGAGGAGGTCGTCGCCGACCTTGTGACCCAGCGTGTCGTTGACTTCCTTGAACCGGTCGAGGTCGAAGAACAGCACGATGAGCATTTCGTGTTCGGCGAGGCGGGGGTCGTCCAATATCGAGTGAAAAGCCGAACGGTTCATCAGGCCCGTCAACTGATCGACGTTGAGGCGCCTGAACAGTTCGCTATTCTGCTGGGCAAGCTCTTGTGATCGCGTGCGGTGGCGAGCCGCGGCCAGGCTGACGCCCGCGAGGCATGCCAGCATCACGATCGTCGCTAGGGTCGCGGTCCATGACCCCGAGGTAATCAAGGACCGTGCGCTGCCGGCAAGCGCGAGTGCAGCGACCGTCCAGACGAGCGTCATCAGCGCGCGGCTGTGCCGGTCATTCGGTGGATTGGCGTGTTGCGGTCGGCGGGAGGTGGCCATGATTCAGCGTTCCGCCGGTCCGTTGGCGAGGCCGAGGCGACTGCGTTCGCGCGCCATGGCGATGAACATCGAGCGGGTTTGCTCTCCCAGCCGCTGTTCGGCCTGCTGCTTCTCCGTCATCAGCGTGTCGATCGCGTCGCGTTGCGCAAGATGGACCGACATTCGCGCGCGCAGGATCGGCAGGCTGATCGGTTTCAGCATATAATCGTTGGCACCCTCGTTGATGGCAGCCACGACCGACATTTCCTCATCCTTGGCCGTGCACATGATCACCGGAAGTTGGGTCTTCGGATGAAGTTCGCGGATCGCGCGGAGCGTTTCCAGACCCGACAGTTCGGGCATCATCCAGTCCAGAAGAACCAGCTCCGGCCGCTGCTGCGAAATGATCGACAGCGCGGCGCGACCGCTGTCGGCGTGGACCGTCGCATATCCGCTCGACTTTAACGCGCGGTCGAGCAGGTTTCGATTGTCCTCGATGTCGTCGACGATCAGCACCAATTTTTGTAAAGGCGACGTGCCTTCGATCATGCCACGAGTTCCTTGAGCGACTGCGCGATCTGGCGGGGAGTCGAAGCCGCCTTGGCGAAGAATTGATGGCCTGCGGCGGCGAGTTTGCGATGCTCGGTGATCGTGAGGTCGCAACCCGAGACCACGATCAAGGGAATCTGCCGCAGGCGGCTGCAGGCAGCCAGTTGTTCGAGCACCTCGAAACCGCCGAAATCGGGCATTACGAGGTCGAGGACGATCGCGTCGGGGCGGATGTCGTTCGCCATGGCCAATCCTTGCAGGCCATCGACCGCGCGGCGTGCCGTGAAGCCCACTTGGGCAACGCTGCGGACAAGCAGATCGGCCGAGGCGTCGTCATCATCGATGACCAGAATGTTCCCGGTCGCCTGGATCCGGTAAATGTCCAGCACCTGGCGCAACTGACCTTCAGTGATCGGCTTGTGCAAATAGTCGGTGGCAGCCGCTTTCAGCCCGCGCGCCCGATCGTCGTCCACCGTGATGAGGATCGTCGGGATGTGACAAATATCAGGATCGGCGCGCAAATCCTCCAAGACGTCATAGCCCGAACGATTGGGCAGGAGCGCGTCGAGGAGAATGAAATCTGGCCGGTGCGCGCGCGCCAGGTCCAGCGCCGAGGCGGAACTGGTCGTGGTCACGACGCTGAACCCCATCCGCAACAGCCAGCGCTGCATCAAGTCGACGGCGGCTTCATCATCGTCGACCACGAGCGCGGTATGATTGGCGTTGGCCGTTTCCACAAAGGAGGACATCGCGACCGGCGTCGCCAGCGGCTCTACCGGCTGGCCGTGCGCGGTGCCGCCCAGCGGAAGGATCAGGCGAAAGATGGATCCGGTGCCGGGGATGCTTTCGACGGTACAGTCGCCGCCCATCATCCGGGCCAACCGCCGCGCCAGCGCGAGACCAAGCCCCGAACCGCCATAGCGGCGCACCGCGCGGCCATCCGCTTGTTGAAACGGATCGAAGATCGTCTCGATATCTTCGCGCTTGATGCCCATGCCGGTGTCGCGGATCGCGAAATCAATCCACGCCGACCCGGCATGATCATGCGCCGAGATGTTCAGGCTGACGTGGCCGGCGCGCGTGAACTTGAAGGCGTTGCTCAACAGGTTGGTCAGGCATTGCCGCAGCTTGCCCGCATCGCCGACCATGATCCCGATACAGTCGTCGATTGCCATGTCGAACCGGTTTCCATTGCGCGGTTCGTCCGCGCCACACGAACTGGCGACGGAGCGGGCAAGCGCCGCGACATCAAACGCCACCTTGTCGATCGACGTGCGCCCCGTCTCCAATTTCGCCAGGTCCAGAACATCGTTGATCAGCGCTAGCAAAGTTCGACCCGCCTGCTGGATGCGATCGAGATCGGCGACGACTGGCAGGTTGGCTTCCTCGCTCGCGTCTTCGTGAAGGATCATCGCATAACCCAGGATGGCATTGAGCGGCGTGCGCAGCTCATGGCTCATGTTGGCGAGGAATTGCGATTTTGCGAGATTTTGTTGGCAGGCCTCGTCGCGGGCACGATCAAGGTCGGCCAGGATTTGCGCCGAGTGGCGCGTGACCTCGCGAATGCGCCGTTTCAGAAGCTTCATGTCGGCCGCGATTTCGGCGCGGCCAAGCGCGCTCCCCCCGTGCCAGGTAAAGCGATCCCGGTCGGCCGGGTCGAGTTGGTCGAGAAGCAACTCGACGGGCAAAGCGAAAATTTTGGCGATCGCGCGGGACAGCAATGACGCGGCGAGGATCGCGGCGATGGTCCCGGACGCCAGCGCCGCGCCGATCGCCAGCGCCGGCCCCGCCGACGCACTCTCCATGCTGAGCCAAGATACGACCGACCCCGCGATGACGGCCACGATCAACACCCCCAGGATGGCGCCGACGAGGGGCACGACAAGCGAGCGCTGCGCCGTTTTGAACAACGCGTTACGCGCCATGCCGTCGGTGACCGGGGTGTGTTCCATGACCGCGTCCAGCCTCACGCCGCTCGCGGCGCGCTGGGGGCTGCTGTCGCCTTCGGCGCGGTCGCATCGCCGATGGCGCGCTTCTTCGCTTGCTGGATCGGGATCTCGATCGTGAAGCTCGAACCCACGCCACGTTCCGAGCGGACATCGATCGTCCCGCCCATCATCAAGCAAAACCGCTTGGTCAGGGCCAGGCCCAGGCCCGTGCCGCCAAACTGGCTGACCGTGTCATTCTCGGCCTGGCTGAAATCGTCGAAGATGCGCTGGAGCCCGGCGGGCGTCATGCCGATGCCGTTGTCGGTGACCTCCAGCGTCAAATATTGGCCGCGGTCGGTGGAGCGGCGAAGGACGGTCAGCATGATGGTGCCCTTCGCGGTGAACTTGGCGGCATTGCTGAGCAGGTTCAACAGCGACTGGCGAACCTTCAGCGGGTCGAGTTCGACCGTGCCGATATTCTCGGGCATGTTCACGATCATGCGATTGTCGCGCTTGCTGAT
>JAZKHF010000042.1:0-5801 GCA_040385545.1 Pseudomonadota bacterium | reverse complement strand
CCGTGCCGATATTCTCGGGCATGTTCACGATCATGCGATTGTCGCGCTTGCTGATCAGCGGGGATGCGGTCGCGACAACTTCGTTGATCAGGCAGGACACATCCACCGTCACGGTCGATAATTCGAGCCGGTTGGCCTCGATCGACGACAGGTCGAGGACATCGTTGACCAGCGCCAGAAGGTGGCGCCCGGCGGTCTGGATGCGGTGCAGGTCCTGCATCTTGCGGCTGGCGTCGGCGCGGTCCTCGAACGTCTCGCGAAGCATTTCCGCGTAGCCGATCACCGCGTTCAGCGGCGTGCGCAGCTCGTGGCTCATCTTGGCGAGGAAGATCGACTTGTTGCGATTGGCGATCTCCGCGGCCTCCATCGCCTCGCGCACCTGGGTCAGCTTGACGCGCTGGTCGATCGTCTCCTGTTCCAGGCTCAGGCTCAGCCGCATGACCGTCTCGTAGAACAGGGCCAGCATCGTCATGTAGGCAAGGGCCGCGAGAATCGAGAAGGTGTTGGCCATTTGCAGGTCGTCAGGCGCGAGCAGCGAAGGAAAGCGCCCGTAGACAATGCGGATCGCGATGAAGGTCCCGAGCTGGAGCGCAATGCCCGTGAGGACCAACTTGATGGATTGCGACAGATAGAAGAATCCAAGCACCATCGCGATCAGAAACCAGGGCAATAATGGCGAGCTGATGCCACCGAAATAAAATGACCCGAATAGGCTCAGCCCGACCAGCATCTGGACGCTTGTCATGGCGGGAATGCGCATGCTCCCGGTGAAGCGCAGGAGGAAGGGAATGCCCAGGAAGCTCGCGACGATGCCTTCGGTCACCCAGAATTGCCAACTTTTGCCGGCGATGGTCTGGGCAAGGAAAAAGGTCACGCTGTGGCCCATCAGCGGCCCCGCGATGTGCAACATCACGAAGGTGCGAGCCATCATGCGGTCGGCGTCGCTTTTCCGCATCGCCGCCGGGATGAACCAGTCAATGAAGCTGCAGAGATTGTTGTACATGGTGCCCCCGAGCGTTGGGCATTTGGTACATGACGATGTTTAACAAACCGCCAACAGGAATTTAACAGTAGTTTAACTGCCGACCTTTATTTCATCTCCAAATCGGATGAAAATGGCGGAGGGTGGTGAAGTGGTGAAATCATTTATCCGCGGTTTCAGCCTGAGCGGACTACTCGACTATTTCATTCCACCGGACATGCGAAACCAGATCGAGGCTCATCGCCGCGCGCGGATGTTCATGCTCAGCCACGCCTTTGGCCCAATCCTGGGCAGCACGATCCCGCTCTATCTGGTGATTGCGGATATTTCGCGCGACTATCGGACGGGGATTTTCCTCGGATCGATCCTTCTTTTTTGGGTCTATCCGGTCGTTTTGAAGATCACTGGCCGCTACCAGCTACTGGCTTTCCTGTCGGTCCAGAATTTGATCTTCTGCGCCTTATGGGCCTGCTATTGCTACGGCGGGATCAGCTCGCCGTTCCTGCCGTGGATCCTAATCTTTCCCTTGCTGGCCTTCCTCTATCTCCCGCCGGTTGGGTGGGTGCGCAACGTGTTGCTCATTCAGATTTTCGGGAACGTGGCATTCTTCCTCGCGCGCTGTTTCAGCGGCGAGCCACTGCCGGCCGTCAACCTCAACGACTTTCAGGTTATCGGGATGATCTCGATGGCCAGTGTGGCGCTTTATTTCGCGATGATGTCGCTCTATTTCGCCAAGATGTTTCATGAGCAGCGTGAATTCACGCGCGAACTGAACGCCCTCGTGTCCACCTCGGACAATCTGCAGAATCTGACGGCCGCCGCAAACCAGGCGAGCCGCGCCAAGGCGGATTTCGTCGCGGGTATGAGCCACGAATTGCGCACGCCACTCAATGCCATCATCGGGTACAGCCAGCTGTTGCTCGAAGAGGCGCACGACGAACAGGATCACCCCACCGTCGCCGATCTGGGCCATGTCCACAAAGCCGGGTCGAACCTGCTGCGTCTGATCGACGACATCCTAGCTTACTCGCGGATCGATGCGGGCAAGATGCCAGTGCATCCCACGCTGGATGTCGTCGATAATCATTTCGGCGACTGGCTGCGCGACATCAGCGCGGCCGACGCCGGTTATCGGATCGAGGTTGCCGCCACCGATGGTGCGAACCACGCGCTGGTGATGGACTGGACGGCGGCCGGCGCGGCTGTCCGGCACCTGATCGGCGGAGTGATCAGCCAACATGGCAAGGGGAGGCTTAACCTGACCTGGGCGGCAAGCCAGGAGGAGGGCTTCGTCCTGACGCTGGTCAATACGTCCGAGCAAGGGGTCGTGCGACCCGCAACGGTAGGGCACGAAATGTTCGAGCATGGCGATGATACGTCCCCGACCAAATATGGCGGTGCTGGAATCGAGACGGCTTTGGCGCAGAAGTTCGCCCGCTTGCTTGGCGGCCTGATTGCGACCGCCACGCTGCCCGATGGCCGGCCCGCGACCCTGCTTACGATTCCCCAAGACTCCGCCGCCCGCTTGCGGCCGCTGGCCGCGTGACGGGGGACCGCGGGATGACCAAAATTCTTATCGTCGAAGACAATGAACTCAACCGCGACATGTTGCAGCGGCGGCTGGAGCGGAAAGGCTATGAGGTGTCTTGCGCGATCGATGGGCCACAGGGGATTGCGATGGCCATCGCCCTTCAGCCTAATGTCGTCCTGATGGATGTCGCGCTCGGCGAAATGGATGGCTGGGAAACGACCAAGGCGATCCATGCCGATCCGCGGTCCGCGGCGATCCCGGTCATCGCGCTGACCGCGCATGCCCTGGAGAGCGATCGGCAACGGAGCATCGAGGTCGGCTGCGTCGACTTCGAGACCAAGCCGATATCGCTCCCCGATCTCATCGACAAAATCGAGTTACATGCTCGGTAACCATGTCTGGTATCTTGGCGGTTACACGGCGTCGTTAACGTAACCTCCGAAAAGGATGAAAAGCGGAGCTCAACGATGACCGGTGAAGGCGACCACAAACGCCATTTGGGTGCGCTCGATGGCAGCATGCGCGACTTTCGTTATCTGCCAGGAGCCGACCTCCTTTCACGCGTCGAATCATTCTACGATTGGCAGCAGACCCGGCGCGCTGCCGGTGTGTGGCCGTTGGGCCGTTCGACCGAGCAGGGCGCGACCAACCGCTGCAGCGCGCGCACCGACGAAGGACAATTGTTCGAAGGCGTCAACTTCGCCAGCCAAGATTACCTCAGCCTCAACACGCACCCCGCGATCCTCGAAACGGCGATCGAGGCGATGCGCGAGTTCGGCGTCCACAGTGCGGGGTCGCCGGCGCTGATCGGCAACACGTCGCGCTCGCTCGCGCTGGAAAACAAGCTCGCGGATTTCCTGGGTTATGAGCATGTCTCGCTCTTCCCCACGGGTTGGGCTGCGGGCTTCGGGGTGGTCAAGGGCCTGGTCCGCGCGCCCGACCATATCGTCATGGATGCGCTCAGCCATGCGTGCCTCCAAGAAGGCGCGCAGGCCGCCACCCGCAATATCCATCTCTTCCGCCACAACCAGGTTGAGGGTGCGCGCGAGAAGCTCGCCAAGATCCGCGAGACCGACACCCAGAACGGCATTCTGCTGATCACCGAGAGCTTGTTCTCGATGGATTCGGATTCGCCCGACATCAAGGCATTGCAGGACCTCGCGCACGAATATGGCGCGACGCTGGTCGTCGATGTCGCTCATGACCTCGGCAATCTCGGGCCCACCGGCCGCGGCATCATCGAACTGCAGGGCATGACCGGCAAGGTCGACCTGGTGATGGGGAGCTTTTCCAAGACGTTCGCGTCGAACGGGGGGTTCGTCGCGGCGCGGCGGCGCAGCGTGAAGGAATATCTGCGCTATTACAGCTCGCCCAACACCTTCTCGAACGCCATGTCGCCCGCCAATGCGGCAATCGTCGGCAAGGCGCTCGATATCATTCGGTCGGCCGAAGGCGCTGCACTGCGCGGCAAGTTGATGGACAATGTCGTCATGCTGCGCAGCCTGCTGCGCGGCTGCGGATTGGAAACCTACGGCGATCCATCGGCGATCGTTTGCGTGAAGACGGGCAGCGAGGCGCTCGCGCGCCTCGCCGGCCGACGGCTGCCGGCACTGGGAATGCTGGCCAACATGGTCGAGTTCCCGGCAGTCCCCAAGGGGCAGGCGCGGTTCCGGCTGCAGGTGATGGCCGGCCATAGCCAGCACGATATCGTCGATGCCGTGCACCGCTTGTCGACCGCGGTCGCCGACGCAACCATCGACCTGACGGCGATCGAGGACGGCTCGGTGTCGATCACGGCGCTCGCCGCGGGTCGGCCGATGGTCTTTGCCGGTGGGACGAAGGAGTTTGCCCCGCGCCAGATCGATCAGATGCGCGGCACGGACAACACGCAGGCTTCAAGCGATTTTCACCAAGCACAGCTAGCTTGTGCGCGAAAAGGGACAAGGTGAGATGAAAAATTATACCTTTGCACTGGCGGCGGCCGGCGTGATTGGCCTGTGCGTGGCTTCCCCTGCGACGGCCCAGGAGGCGGGCGACGTGTTCGCACGCGTGGCCGCCTCGCGCACCAAGCTGATCGACAAGGGCGACATCCGGGTCAACGGCACGCTCGATCCGACCGCCGACTACAAAACGCGCCCGGCCCGCCATGGCACGCTGACGGCGGGCTATTACGTCATCGACGGCGTTGCCGTGGAGGCGTCAATTTCAACCCCGGCCACGACCAACAACATTCCTGCGGGGTCGCTCGCGGGGACGCCCAATCTCGGCGATGACGAATTCACCATGGTGACGCTCGGCGCCAGCGTTCATCCGTTCAAGGGCCGGATTTCCCCCTACATCGGCGGCGGCATCGTGAGGCATTTCACGACCCAGGAACGTGATGGCCTGGCGGTCGGGCTCGATATCCCCAATGCGCACGGTACCTATGTCCAGGCCGGTGTCGATGTGGCGATGAGCGACCGGTGGGGCTTCTTCGCCGAAGCCCGCAAGGCCTTCTATCACACCAACGCCAGCGGAATGTTGCCGCTCGATGCAACGTACACCAGTTTTGCGGCGGTGGCGGCCAAGGCCGAACTGGATCCGCTGACCTTCCAGGTCGGCCTCACCGCAAGGTTTGGCAAAGGCGGACGCACTACCGGAACGCCGATCGGCACCGACACGACCAAATGGACCTTGAAAGGCGGGCTCACGAGCTTGCGGCTCGCCGACAAGGTCGATCTTTCGGTCGGCGGCGCACCCTTTCCCGGTGCCGGCCTGTCGACCTTCGAACATGCCACCGTCTCGCTGCAGATCGGGCGCTTCCTGACCCCCAACATCGCCATCAACGCGACGCTGGGCTTTCCGCCGACGATCGACATCTTTGGCGCGGGCAGCATCGGCGCCTTGCCCAAGCTGGGGGAAGTCACCTACGGCCCGACCGTCCTGACCGTGCAATATCATCCGGCACGCAGCGGCCGCATCCGCCCCTATGTCGGGGTTGGCGCCAGCTACATGATCGTGTTCGGCACCAAGGACGGCGCCTTCGACAATCTCGAAGTCGACAATGACCTCGCGCTGGCGTTCGAGGCCGGGACCGACATCATGATCAATTCGCGCTGGGCGATCTTCGCCGACGTGAAGAAGGCGCTGCTGCGGCCGCGGACGTACGGCACCTTTGGCGGCGCAGCCGTGATCGGCGACACGCGGCTCGACCCGTGGGCCTTCAGCGGCGGGGTGGCATTCCACTTTTGATCTGGTGACCCCTACGGGAATCGAACCCGTGCTTCAGCCGTGAGAGGGCCGCGTCCT
>JAZKHF010000041.1:0-6496 GCA_040385545.1 Pseudomonadota bacterium | reverse complement strand
CGTTGGCGATCAGCCAGCTGCCCGCGACCGCGACCTTGATCTGGCTTCCGACCTGTCCGGCCATGGCGACCGATTTGTCGGCGCTGGTGGCAAGCTGGTGGAGAAGCGCGGCATCCATGGTCACGCTGGATCCCGATCCGGCGATTTCCTGAACGCTCCCGATCGACGGCATCTTTTCGCCGGCGACCGGCACCGCGGTCCCGGTCAGGACATTATCGTCGCTGTAGCTCGACAATTTGTCGACGAATTGCTGCAGATTGGGTTCGTCATTCATCCGTCGGCACCTTCTTTACTCGTGACGCTCTGGACTAACCGAATGCAGTTAAGATTTTGCTGACGTTCCTGTCAGGCGGGGCGGGCCTGTCAGGCGCGGCGGGCGAAAATCCACGCCGCGGCCCACCCCAGGCCGAGCGACAGGAGGACGGCGGCCAGTCCATAGAAAAAGGCGTAGCGCCGCGCCGCGACGGCGACGAACCGCTCGAAGCCCGACTTGCCGATCTCGATCTCCTTCGTGGCCACGGCGACCACCCGGCCATCGTCGATCAGGAAGGTCTCGGCGGTATAAGTGCCGACCGGCACCTGGCTGGGGATGTTGATCCGCGCACGATAGAGCACGCCTTCGCTGATCTCGACGCCCTTCGGATCCTCGGCATAGAGGCGCTGGCGCTCACGCAGGTCGAGCAGCCCGGCCTCGAACCGTCGCTCCCTGTCCGGCAAGGCACCGCCGCCTGGCGACAGCTGGAGATCGCGCAGACCGAGTTCGTAGATCGCCGCAGTCCGCTCATCGACCAGATCGCGGACCGGACGCGATGAGGCAATGGCGTAATAAGAGGGCGCCGAGCTGAAGCGATACGAATCGGCATTCATCCAGATTCCGGCGATTTTCTGTTTCTCGCGCACCAGGATCGGCTCGACCGGGCCTCTCAGCACGACCGCAATGTCGAGGGCGCGATCGGGAATGCGGCCGCCGGGATAGAGGATCGCGCCGAACAGCAATAATTGCGCGCCGGTGAAGCTGTAGCGGATCTCGATCGATCGGGCCGAGACGTCGGGCACCAGCACCGGCTTGGCCTGGCCAAGCAGCAAGGGCGTTGCGGCCAGCAGGAGCCACAGGCGCTTCACAGGCCAACCACCGTGTAGATTTCATCGGGCCGCCAGGCGAGGCCGAGCGCCATGCGCAGCGCGACCAGAAGGATGATGATGGCAAGGGCCAGTCGGAGGAGGTCGGGCTTCAACTGGGTGGCAAGCCGGGCACCATATTGCGCCCCGACCACGCCGCCGATCAGCAGCAGGCCGGCCAGCACGATGTCGACCGATTGGGTGGTCAGTGCGAGGATGAAGGTGGCGACCGCGCTGACCGCGACGATCATTACCAGGCTGGTGCCGATCACGACGCGAGCCGCCATGCCAAGGATGTAGATCATCGCCGGGACCAGGATGAAGCCCCCGCCGATGCCGAGCAGGACGGTCAGGATTCCGGCGACAAAGCCGAGCGCGGCGGGGGCGAGGGGGGAGATATACAGGCCAGAGGCGTAGAAGCGCCAGCGCAGCGGAAGGCCCGCCACCCAGCGGTTATGGCGCTTGGGCGGGGTGGCGCTCGTCGATGGCGGCACCCAGCCGAGCGCGATGACCGCGTCCTTGAGCATCAGCCCGCCGATCGATCCGAGCAGGATGACGTAGAGAAAGCCGATCAGCAGGTCGATCTGTCCGCTGTCCTGGAGCAGGCGGAAAATGCCCGCCCCGGCCAATGTCCCGAACATGCCCCCGGCGATCATCACGCCACCCATTCGGAAATCGACCCCGCCGCGCTTCCAGTGGGCGTAGGCGCCCGACACGGACGCGCCGGTGATCTGGGTGGTGGCGCTGGCGACCGCGACCGTCGGCGGAATGCCGTAGAAGATCAGCAGCGGCGTGGTCAGGAAACCGCCGCCAACGCCGAACATGCCCGACAGCAATCCGACCAGCGCACCAAGCGCAACGATCAGCAGCGCATTGACCGACATTCCGGCGATGGGGAGGTAAATGTCCATGGGCTGATGCCACGCTAGCATCATCCCCGGCGCTTTCCAGAGTCAGGCGCTCAGAAGGTGCTGCTCAGAAGTCCGCGGCGAGCGTGACGGCGGGACCGGACGGGGGCGCTGCATTGCCGATCAAGCGCTGCCGATAATCGGCATGAACCTTGAGCCCGCGCCGTACCTGCATCGTGACCCGCGGGCCGGCGTCGAGCCGATACAGCCCAGGCTGCGCCGCGCCCCACACGCCGATCCCGCCCGAAATATTGCGCCAGATCGGCCGCGTCAGCGTCGCGCCGCCGTCGACAAACAGGTCGCGATTGCGAAGCCCGACCACGCCGCCCTGGATATAGCCGTCGAGATAGACCTTGTTGAACAAGGCGCGGTGATACAGCCCGCCTTCAGCGAAGACGGCAAAGGCCGAGCGCCCGCCGAACCGGCCGAGCCCCTCGCGGCGCTCGGCGGTGAAGGCCACGGGGATCGAGCGGAGCGGCTGCCAGCGGACGCCCGCCGCAACCTCTGCGCCGCGCACCCCGCCAACCGAGCTGCTGGTGCGGATGCTGGCCGCCCACGCTTCATTGAACCGCCACGTCAGCCGCGCCCCCGCCTGGCTTCCGCCAAGCGTTCCACCGCTGGCGAGCGACGTCGTCGGAATGGTGCCCTTGCCGGTTCCGCGAAGCAAAGCCCAGGCGGTAAGTTGCAACCGGTCGAAGCGCGCGGGACGAAGCGGCGGTGTCGGCTGCGCCACATTTCGCCCGCCCGTCGATCGCATCGGCGGGGTCGAGGCGCCCGGACCGGTCGGCCACGGTTCCTGCCCCATCGGCACATATAAAGCGGCTGCGGCGTCGGCATGACACCGTCCCAGGCGTCGGGCCGGGACCGCGACGGGCGCTCGGCGGGCCAGCCGGCCGGGATCACGATCGTCCGGTCGCCGCGTGGATAATAAGCGGGAGGCGCATAGCCATAAGCGGAAGGATAAGCACCGGGATAAGCCGGGCCATAGCCGGGCATCATCCCCGGATAGGGCTGAATTCCCACCGGCAGGGGATCTGGCGGTGGGGGTGGATCGAACCGGGTCGTCGCGACCGGCGGCGGGGCCTCTGCCTTTGCGTTCGGGGACTGCGGCGTGGTCATGCCGGGGGCGAAGGCGAGGCTGGCGGCCCGCACCCCAGCCCAGGCCAGCACCGCAAAACCAAGAAAGCGAAGGGAATTGCTCATGCTTGCTCCTCGGGCGCGGGAAAGATGTGGCGGGTCTTCTCCCACCGGCGCGGTGCATTCGAGGTGTGAATGGCGATCGCGCGCTTGACCGCCAGGATCGCCACGAGATTGCCGACCAGTATCCGCGGAATCGACAACAGTCCCTGAGCGAGCCCGTAAGTGGCTGTGACGAATCCCGCGCGGACCAAGATACGCCACACCAGCAGGGCGGCATTGACCGTCAGCAGGAAGCCGAGCGTCGGCGAGACGGTAAGCGATGTCGGCGCGCCGAGCATCGCCGCGATCCACAGCTGCGGCCACAGCAGGATGGCGGCGTAGCCGGCGACCAGCAACAGCGCCGCCAGCGGCCCGCGCCGGTCGCGCATCCGCATCCAGCGCTCGCCGAACCCGCCACTCCAGCCGAGTCGTTCCCAGCCCGACAAGGCGATTCCGCCGATCCAGCGCGCCTTCTGGCGCACTGCGGCGTCGAGTGTGGCGGGGAAATGGCCGCGGCTTGAGACGATCGATCGACTTCCCGCGACCGCCGGGATGCGCACGAACATGGTCTTGTCGGAAAAGGCACCGATGCGCAGGCCGAGCTCATAATCCTCGGTCATGCAGGCGGCGGCGAACGGGCGACCGTGATTCTCCGCTGCCAGCTTTGCGATCGCGTCGCGGGCGATGGCGCACCCGACACCGGCAAGCGGGATCGATGCACCGACGGCCTCTCGAACCACCAGCTCCTTGCCGTGGCTCTCGGCGAATTCGTCACAATAATGGCCGCCGATCCAGCGCGAATCGCGGTCGATCAGGGGGATGACCGGAAGCTGCACGAGTGCGGCGCGCTCGACCATCACGTCGAACAGGCGGATTTCGAGCGGATGGACCAGGTCCTCGGCGTCGTGGAGAACGATCGCTTTGGCGGTCCAATGCTCGCGGCATTCGGCGGCCTGGAGCGCATCGTACAAATGATTGAGGCAATCAGCCTTGGTGGTCGGGCCTTCATCGTCAACCAGCACCGCTTCGACTCGCGGATCGTCGACCTGGGCGATGGCGGCTTCGGTTAGCGGATCATTGGCATAATAGCCGACGAAGATCCGATAGTCGCTTTCGCCCCAGCGGCTTAGAGTTGCGCGAAGCATGTCCGCGATGACGGCCGACTCGTCCCAAGCGGGGATGAAGACCGCAATTCGTCCCGGGTGGGCAGGGGCCGGCAAGCTGTCGGCAAAGGCGCGAGGATAACGGCTATAGACCGTCACTGCGCGCCACGCGCGGCGACCGAAGTAGATCAGATCGACCGCCAGGTCGTCGATTGCGAACAGCAGGAAGCCGGCCGCGGCGAACAACGCCAGTTCCGAGGCAAGCTCGGTCAGCACCAGTGACAATGACATCGGGTCGCCGGGGCGAATCAGGCCGACAAGAATCTGATTATGGTTAAATGATTCGCTCTCATGGACGCCCCCAACAACTAACACTTCAGGACACCGAGCAAGGGGAACATGTCACAAAGCCATCTCGGCTACAAGAACAACCGAAATGGACAGCTTTTTGGCAGATCGACCCACCGAGCAACCCGCCCGCATTCGAACTGGCGTTTAATTTAAGTTAACAATATTTCTTGACTTTTCGTTATCCATTGCGCAGTGGGCGCGGGTGGCACGCTTAAGGGCCACTCCGAAATTTACCGAGGCTGCGACGGGGAAGACACCCGCTGCACGCGTTATCTAGAGGACGGGCAATGAGCAGACGTCGAGGGCTGGGCCGGGATCGAAGAGGAGCGGCGGCCGCCGAATATGCACTGGTGCTGGCCATTGCCGGTGCCGCGATTACCTTTGGCGCGCTGGCGCTGGGGACCGCGATCACCGACACAATCGACGAACCGACCGAATGCGCCGCCGCCACCGCCTCGGTCAACGCCGACTGCTGATCGGCCCAGCTTCCGCTTGAACTTGCGCGAATTTGCACGAACGGTGCGCTGATGTTCGCCATCATAATCCTGTTCGTCCAGACGATTGCCACCAGTAGCGACTGGGTCGCGTTCGATCGTGACACCGTTTGCGAGGCGGTGGCGCGATCGCTACTCATGCCGCGCAAGGGGGAGCCGCAGCCCCATGTCACGCTCAGTTTCGACCGGGTGAACGGCCGCAAGGGCGAGTTGAGCGTCGCGCTTCGCCGTCCGGTCCGGCCCGGATCGACCGTGGTGCTGACGATCGGCGATCAGCCGTTCCTGCTGTCGGCGCGGGGGGACCGGGGGTGGAGCCGCGGCCCGGCGCAGGAGCAGGCGATCATTGCCGCAATGCGCAGCGCTGGCGGAATGCGGGTCGAAGCGCGCGATGCGTCCGGTCGCCGCACGGTCGATCGCTACACATTGAGCGGTGCCCCGACCGCCATCGATGCGGCAGCTGCGGCCTGTCTGAAGAAGCGATAGAATTTTCGCCACATTCGCACTACATGGCGAGCCATCCATGAGCGCCGATACCGCCCTGATGCCGATCCCCGGACCGGCCGACCCCGTGACCGTGCCCCGCAAGGCGGTGCCGCGCGATGACGGCCGGGTCGAATTGGTTGGCTTGCCGCGTGAGGAAATCCGCGCCGCACTCGAGACCGCGGGGCTGGAGCCGAAGCAGGCCAAACTTCGCGCCAAGCAGATCTGGCACTGGATCTATAATCGCGGGGAAGCCGATTTTACGGCGATGAGCGACATCGCCAAGGCCCAGCATGGCTGGCTGGCCGAACGGTTCGCGATCACCCGGCCGGAGGTGGTCGAGGCGCAGGTGTCGACCGATGGGACGCGCAAATGGCTGCTTCGCACCCACGACGGCCATGAATTCGAGATGGTGTTCATCCCCGACGCCGACCGCGGGACCTTGTGCGTGTCGAGCCAGGTCGGCTGCACGCTCAATTGCACCTTCTGCCACACCGGGACGATGAAGCTGGTGCGCAATCTGGAGCCGGCGGAGATCGTCGGCCAGGTGATGCTGGCGCGCGATTCGCTCGGCGAATGGCCCGAGGCGGGCGAAGGCGGCTACAGCCACGAAGGCCGCATGCTGACCAACATCGTGATGATGGGCATGGGCGAGCCGCTCTACAATTTCGACAATGTCCGCGATGCCCTGAAGATCGTCATGGACGGCGACGGGCTCGGCCTGAGCAAGCGTCGGATAACGCTATCGACATCTGGCGTGGTCCCGATGATGGCCCGGGCGGGTGAGGAGATCGGGGTCAATCTCGCGGTCTCGCTCCACGCGGTGACCAAGGAAGTGCGCGACGAGATCGTGCCCATCAAC
>JAZKHF010000040.1:0-9730 GCA_040385545.1 Pseudomonadota bacterium | reverse complement strand
CGCCAGACCAAATATGTCGCCGGGCTTCCGGTCGATGTCGGGGTCGGCGGCGATCCCGGACCGCACACCTCACTGGGCGTGTTCCTGGGCATCAAGGCGGCGGTCAAGCGCGCGCTGGGAAAGGACGATCTGAACGGCTTGCACATCGCGCTACAGGGAGCGGGCAGCGTCGCCGGCGGAGTCGCGCGTCACGCCGCGGCGGAGGGCGCGCGCCTGTCGATCGCCGACGTCGATCAAGGCCGAGTGGAAGCACTGGCACAAGCGACCAATGCCACCATCGTCGACCCTGACGACATCATGGCAATCGAGGCGGACCTATTCAGCCCAAATGCGCTCGGCGCCATCCTGGACGAGGAGAGCATCGCCAGACTCAATGTGCCGGTTGTCGCGGGCGGCGCCAATAACCAACTCAAGACCGACGCCGACGGCGATCGCTTGATGCAACGCGGAATTCTCTATGCTCCCGATTACGTCATCAATGCCGGCGGGATCATCAATGTATCGACCGAATATATGGCCGATGGCGGCGAGGAACTGGTGAGAAGCCGGATCGAGGCGATACCGGACCGGCTCGAGTCGATCTGGGCCGAGAGTGCCGCATCGGGCCGCAATCCTGCCGCGGTCGCCGATACGATGGCGCAAAAGCTTATCGGACGCGGCTGACCGGAGTCGGTTGAGCAAGACGCGCGGAGCGGCTAATCCGGCGTCCAGATGCATGCTTTCGCCAATCCTGTTCGCTTCCTGAAGATCGCGCGTCCGGCCACTGGCTGGACGCTGGCGCTTGCCATTCTGCTGATCGGCGCTGGTGTAGTCGGCGGTCTGTTCTTTACGCCGCGCGACTATCTCCAGGGGGAAAGCGTCCGGATCCTCTACATCCATGTCCCCACGGCGTGGCTAGGCATGGCGGGCTGGGGCGGCATCGCCACCGCCAGCCTGATGCAGCTCGTTTGGCGTCATCCGCTGGCCGCGGTCGCAGGCCGCGCAATCGCCCCGGTCGGTGCCCTGTTTGCCTTCCTGTGCCTTGCCACCGGATCGATCTGGGGTCGGCCGACCTGGGGCACCTGGTGGGAATGGGACGGGCGGCTGACCTCGATGCTCATCCTGTTCTTCCTCTATCTGGGCTACATCGCGCTGGCGTCGGCCGAGCGCGAGCGCGGCGGCGAGGGGCGCATGGCGGCGATCTTCGGGCTAGTCGGGGCGATCAACCTGCCGATCATCCATTATTCGGTGCTGTGGTGGAATACGCTCCACCAGGGCCAGTCGATCTCGATCGCCGGCGGGTCGACCATCGCGCCCGAATTGCTGTGGCCGCTGCCGCTGACCGTGTTTGGGTTCACGTTCCTGTTTGCGGCCATCGTCCTGATGCGGATGCGCGCGGAGCTGGCCCGGACTCGCGCCGAGAACCGCCTGCGAAGGAACGCCGAAACATGAATCACTGGCCGTTCATCATTGCCGCTTATGGGATCGTGATCGGCGGCAGCGTCGGGCTGACCGCCTGGGCGTGGACCTCGATGCGCGCCGCCGAGCGGTTCGCGGACGAGGTGACCCGTCGATGAGAAGGTTCGGGCGATGAGCAGGCTGAAACCCAAGCACCAGCGACTGACGCTGATCAGCCTGGCGCTTGTCGCGGTGATCGGGGCGGTGCTGCTGGCGATGTGGGGACTGGCCGATCGCGCTGCTTACTTCCGCACGCCCGCCGACATCGTCGCCGGCAAGTCGGCCGATGGAGAGCCAATCCGGCTTGGCGGAATGGTCGAAAATGGATCGCTCAACCGGGCGGACGGTACCTCGGTGACATTCGTCGTCGCCGACGGCGCGGCCAAGGTGCCGGTGATGTATCGCGGGATTCTCCCCGATTTGTTTCGTGAGGGCAGCGGCATGGTTGCCGAGGGGCGGATGCGAGAAGGGATTTTCGTCGCCGACATGATCCTGGCCAAGCATGACGAGCGCTATATGCCACCGCAGATGGGCAATCAGTCGGCAGAGCATGAGGTCGGCAAGACGCTGGAACAATGACCGGGCTGGCGGCGCTCTGCCTGGCGGGGGCGCTAGGTGTTGCGTTGCTCCTGTTGCTCGTTGCCCAAGCATTGGGATGGAAGCGGCGGCGAATCGGGATGCTGGCGCGGCCGTGGTTGCTTGCCCTGCTGATCCTTCTAACGATCGGGCTTGCCGGAGAATCGGGTAAGGGACTGCGCGCAATGTCCCCGACCGGCTGGATTGTGACTGGTTCCTGGCTGGCCGTCAGCCTGTTGAGCCATCTGGCTGGTCGTGGATCGCGCCATGAACCCGCCCGACTCTGGGGTTCACGATTGGCGCACTTAGGCCTTGTCATTGCCTTGGCCGGGATATTGATGTCGTCCTTTTTTACGTCGACTGTCCAGCGAGCTTTGGCGCCTGGAGAAAGTCTTGGCTTCAGCTCCTGGACGATCCAGTTGCACGAGGTCTGGCCCGCCGCTGGCAATGATTGGACCGGCTTGGCGGCCGAGCTTCGCCTATCGGGCGGCGATGGAGTCATCGTCCTGAAACCGGAATGGCAGACGCCGTTCGTCGGCCCGGCCCGGTCGCAACCGGCGAAGCTGAGCAGCGGAACGGGCGTGCTGGTCGCAAGCCTCGGCCCGCGCGATGCGGCGGGGCGATGGCCGATCAGCCTGTCGTGGACGCCGTTACTGGTGCTGATTCCGATCGGGTTGTGGATCGCCGCCTTGGGCTGTGCCGTGGCGATGGCGGGGCCGTCGATCCTCCGGCAAAGGCGCTTGCGCAATGCCCGCCTGGCGACGGCATGGTGGGCATGACCGGACTTCCCTTGCTACTCGCCCTCGCGCTTTCGATCGCCGTACTGCTGTGGCTGTCGGGCACTCGGGGGATCTTGTTCGTCGTTGCCGGCATCGCGCTGCTTGGCGGGGTGTTCACCGTCACCCGCATCGGCATGGTCGAGCAAGAATCTGCCTCACCGCGCAAAACTGGCGTGCAGTCGCTCGCCTCGACCCGCCACGCCTTCATCGGCCGCTTCACGCGCAACGAGAATTGGTTGGCGATGGCCGAGGCGATCGCGTCGCGCGGCAACACGGCCGACGCCACCGGAATCCTGATCGCCGCGGTCAAGCAGCATCCGCGCGATTACGCTTTGTGGACCGGCCTAGGCACGATGATGACCGAGCATCTTGGCCGTCTCAATCCTGGAGCGGAACTGGCGTTCGAACGCGCCATCCAGCTCGCGCCGACCTATCCCGCGCCGCGGTATTTCTACGGGCTTGCGAAATTGCGGTCGGGCGACCGGCGTGGTGCGCTTGCCGAGTGGCAGGCTGTGCTTGAAAGCGCACCTGCCGATGCCAGCTGGCGCGGCTTGGTCGAAGATCAGATCAGGGCGATCGATCGGTCGCCCGCGCCTGATCAGGCGGCGAAATAGTCCAGCCCGAGCGCTTCGGCGACCGGGGCATTGCGAATTTTGCCATCCGATACGTTCAACCCGGCGGCGAGATGCGGATCGTCGGCCATCGCTTTCTTTGCGCCGAGATTGGCGAGCTTCAATGCGAACGGGAGAGTCGCGTTGTTGAGCGCGAAAGTGCTGGTCCGAGCCACCGCGCCGGGCATGTTGGCGACGCAATAATGGATCACGCCATCGACCGTGTAGATCGGGTCGTCATGGGTAGTGGCGTGCGACGTTTCGAAGCACCCGCCCTGGTCGATCGCAATGTCGACCAATACGCTTCCGCGCTTCATCGTTTTCAGCATGTCCCGAGTCACCAGCTTGGGCGCGGCGGCGCCCGGCACGAGCACGGCACCGATCACCAGTTCGGCTTCGTCGACCGCACGGGCGATCGCGTCGCGCGACGCATATGCGGTCTTGATCTGTGAACCGAAGTGCGTGTCGAGTTCGGCCAGCCGGTCATTGTTGATGTCGTAGATGGTGACATCGGCGCGCAGGCCGACCGCCATCTGAGCGGCGTTGAGCCCTGCGACTCCGCCGCCGAGTATCGCGACCTGTGCTGGCGAAACGCCGGGGACGCCGCCAAGCAGGACGCCGCGACCGCCCGATTCCTTCTCCAGATAATGGGCGCCAACCTGAATCGACATCCGCCCCGCGACTTCGCTCATGGGCTTGAGCAGTGGCAGCGCGCCCGAGCGCGAGGTCACGGTTTCGTAGGCGATGCAGGTCGCCCCCGATTCCATCAGCCCGCGGGCCTGATCGGGGTCGGGTGCAAGGTGGAGGTAGGTGAAGAGCAAATGATGCGGCTGCAGCATGGCGATCTCGCCCGGCTGCGGTTCCTTGACCTTGATGATCATTTCGGCCTGGTCGAATACGTCGGCGGCGGTGGGCACGATAGTCGCGCCGACCTTTTCATAAGCCTTGTCGGAAAAGTCGATGCCCATGCCGGCCTTGGTTTCGACCAGCACGTCGTGACCGCAAGCGACCAACTCGGCGACGCTCGCCGGGGTCATGCCAACGCGATATTCGTGATTCTTGATTTCCTTGGGCACACCGACGCGCATGACTGTTCCGCTCCTGAATCGGGAATGGCCGGGGCTATAGACGCGCATCACCGCAATTGCAGCGCCTTTTTGGCTTTGCTAGGGCGACGCGCCGCGTATCGCGGCAGCGACATGGGTAACCAATGAACATCACCGCAACTGGAGGTGCCGATCACGACACCCCGATCGATGCTACCCATGGCCACGCTCACGGTCCCCTCGGTAAGCTCATGGTTGGGGCGATCGGGATCGTATTCGGCGACATCGGCACGTCGCCGATCTACGCCTTTCGTGAGACGTTTGCCGGTCATCACCCGCTAACCCCCGACCCGTTGCACATCTATGGTGTGCTCAGCCTGATCTTCTGGTCGATGATGACCATCGTGACGCTCAAGTATGTCACCATCATCATGCGCGCCGACAATAAGGGGGAGGGTGGAAGCCTGGCCCTGCTGGCGCTGATCAATCGTTCGACCACCGGAAAGAAGCGCTGGAGCGCGGGGATCGTGATGCTGGGCGTGTTCGCCTGTGCGTTATTCTACGGCGATTCGATGATCACCCCGGCGATTTCGGTACTTTCGGCCGTCGAGGGCCTGACCACTGTCAACGCCGGTCTTCAAACCTATGTCATCCCGATTGCAATCGCGATTTTGGTCGGCTTGTTCGCGATCCAGTCGCGTGGCACCGCCAAGGTCGGTCTGATGTTCGGCCCGATCATGCTGCTCTATTTCTCGGTGCTCGCGGGCCTGGGCATCTGGCATATTACTGATCACCCGCAGGTCGTGCTGGCAACGCTCAACCCGCTAAACGCGGCAGCGTTCTTCGCCTATGAGCCGCTGGCGGCCTTCATCGCCATGGGGTCGGTCGTGCTGGCCGTCACCGGCGCCGAGGCCCTTTATGCGGACATGGGCCATTTTGGCCGCCGCCCGATCAAGTTCAGCTGGATCTATTTCGTGATGCCGGCGCTGTTGCTCAATTACATGGGGCAGGGGGCAATGATCCTCTCACTTTCCCCGGTCGAGGCGCTCGAAACCGTCAAGAATCCCTTCTTCCTGCTCGCGCCGGAGCAATTCCGCCTGCCGCTCGTCCTGCTTGCGACCGCCGCGACGATCATCGCCAGCCAGGCGGTAATTTCAGGCGCATTCTCGGTCACTCAGCAGGCGATCCAGCTTGGCTTCATTCCCCGTCTGCGCATCACGCACACCAGCGAAAAAGCGGCCGGGCAGATCTACATTCCGGTGATCAATTGGGCGCTGATGATCATGGTCATCCTGCTGGTGGTGATGTTCGGAAGCTCGTCCAACCTGGCCGCCGCTTACGGCATTGCGGTAACCGGGGCGATGGCGATCGATACGGTGCTGCTGGCGGTGGTATTGTTCTCGCTGTGGAACTGGAAGAAATGGCAGGCGGTGCTGCTGCTCACGATCTTCGCCACGGTCGATGCGCTCTACTTCGGTGCCAACCTCATCAAAGTGCCGGAGGGCGGCTGGTTCCCCTTATTGATCGGCGCGGTCGCCTTCACCCTGCTCACCACCTGGGCCAAGGGCCGCAAATTGATGATCGACCGGATGAACGAGGCGAGCCTGCCGATCGAGGTGTTCATCAAGTCCGCCTCGACCAGCGCCACCCGCGTGCCCGGTACCGCGGTATTCATGACCAGCTCCGCCAATGGCGTGCCGCACGCGTTGCTGCACAACCTCAAGCACAACAAGGTGCTCCACGAGCGGATCATCCTGCTGACCTGCAAGATTGACGACGTGCCCTACATCGCGGCCGAGAATCGGGTCACCACGACCGATTATAGTGCGGGCTTCTATCGCATCGTGCTGCGCTACGGCTTCATGGAGGAGGTCAATGTGCCGGCCGAACTGGCGGACCTCAAGGAATGCGGTCCGCAATGCCGGATGATGGACACCAGTTTCTTCCTCGCGCGACAGACATTGCTTCCTAGCGCTCGCCCCGGAATGGCGATCTGGCGCGAGAAATTGTTCGCGTGGATGCTTCGAAACGCCGAAAGCGCGATGGAATTCTTCAAGCTCCCCACCAACCGCGTGGTCGAGCTCGGCAGCCAGGTCGAGATCTGACGCAACAATGACCCTCGCCACCGGTTAGCGCTGGCATGGAACCACTCCTCAACTGGGTCGCGCCGGTCGCGACCATCATCGCCGCGTTGATGACTGCGTCCAACCTTGGCGCCAAGATCACCGGCGCCGGCTTCGTCGTTTTTACGGTCGGTTCGCTGGCGTGGCTGACGCTAGGCTTTTTCGGCGACGATCCTTCCTTGCTATGGATGAATGTCGCTCTGACGTTGCTTAACCTGTTCGGAATCTGGCGCTGGCTCGGGCGGCAGGCCAAGTTCGAGGAAGGGGCGGGGCATGCCGCCGAAGCGAGCGAGCGGAAAGCCAGCGAAACGCTGTTCCCGCTCTCGCTTACCAGCAGTGCGAAAATGATGTCCGGGGATGGAGTCCAGCTAGGTCAGTGCGTCGATGCCATGGCCGGATGTTCGACCGGGCGAATCGCCTATCTGGTCATCGCCGAGGGTGGGGTGGGCGGCGTCGGTGAAACCTTGCGCCGGATCGACTGGCGCGACGTGACGATCGACGGCGACTGCCTGATCACTCCATTAGATCGCGCGGGGTTCGATCGGCTCGACCGGCTGGAGAAGGACAAATGGCCGGGCCGCTGATTGTCACCGCCGACCTGGGGCCAGCCGATATCGCGTGGCTCGATGCGCAGCGGCGCGCCTATTTTCCGCCAGAGCGCAACCAGTTGGCTGCGCACCTTACAATGTTTCATGCGCTTCCGCCCTCGCTGGAGGAGGACGTGCGTCGTCATCTGAAAGGGCTTTCGAGCGCACCACCGCCGAATGCGACGATTGCCAGTCTGATGAACCTGGGCGGCGGGGTCGCTTATCGAGTGCTTTCACCCGAACTGGTATTGATCCGAGAAGAAATCGCGGATCATTTCCACGGTTCATTGACCGCGCAGGATAGCGGCGGCTGGCGACCGCATGTGACGATCCAGAACAAGGTGCCGTCGGCGGAGGCTAAAATATTGCTCGAGCGGCTCGAGCGGGACTTTCACCAGCGATCCTTGACGATCCGCGGCCTTGCCTTGCACCATTACTTGGGTGGTCCCTGGGACTTAGTCGGCCGCTTTCCCTTTCGCTTCTAGGTCAGGTCCCCGATCCCGTCGCAGCTGAGCTCGAACGCCGCCATCCCGGCTTCCAGCACCGATGCCATCATCGGCATGTCGATCAGTTCGTCGATCGCGCCGGCCTCCTGCGCCGCTTCCTCCATTGCCTCGTCCCAATCGGTGGCGTCGTAGGTGCCCTGGCCGACCCAGCAGAAAGCCAGCACTTCGGCCAGCTGATCCTCGGCCAGATCGTCGAGCGCGGCACGAAGCTCTTCCTCGACACTGGTGTTGATCGCATCATCGAGCACGGACAGGGCCTCCCCGCCCTCGTCGTCGACATTTTCGGCGGCCTCATTGCCTTCATAATCGGTCGGGACCTGCGCTTCATATTCGCGGGCACGAAGAACGATCCGGCAAAGCGTGTCGAGCGGGGTCAGCGGTTCCATAAATCCTCTTTCGATGTTGATCGCTTAACGAGGCCGTGACGGGGTGGTTCCGCCGACCGCCGGATGCTGCAACACGCGTTGACCGCAAGGGTAAGCCTGCCTATAGCGCCGCCCGCCGGACCGCCCATATCGAGCGGTCGGTCGGCCCTATTGGGGCGGAGTAGCTCAGCTGGTTAGAGCAGCGGAATCATAATCCGCGTGTCGGGGGTTCAAGTCCCTCCTCCGCTACCAAGTCCCTGTCCGGAAGCTTCCGCAAGCTTCCGGACATTTCCAAAAAGCATAAATAAAGCAGATGGTTGCGGGTGATTCGCGTCCGCATCTGCCCGCTTGAATCCGCATGAAGCCAGATTTGGCAGGGGGTATTTCTGGGGGTATTTTGCGGCCTTCCGAAAAGGAGCGATACCCCCATGCCTCTCACCGAACTCGAAGCGAAGTACGCCAAGCGCCGCGACCGGTCCTACAAGCTCGCCGATGGAGGCGGCCTTTTCCTGCTGGTCCAGCCCAACGGCAGCAAGCTGTGGCGCATGAAGTATCGCTACGACGGCAAGGAGAAGCTGCTGTCGTTCGGGGCCTATCCTACGCTCGGAATCGCGGCGGCTCGCGAGAAGCGCGATACCGCAAAGGCGCTGCTCGCGGAGGGCAAGGACCCTGGCCAAAGCAAAGCCGAGATGAACCCAGACAAGGGCGAGACCTTCCTAGTGGTTGCCCAGCGGTGGCACGCCAATCGGGCTTCCGCCCTTGACCCGGCCCACGCACAGCGGGTCTGGGCGCGGCTTGAGCGGGATGTCTTCCCGGCTCTGGCGAGCAAGTTGATGCACGAGATTACACCCCCCGACGTTTTGGCGATGGTGCGCAAGATCGAGGCAAGGGGCGCGCTCGACATCAGCCGGCGCGCCAAGCAGGGAGTTGGACAGATATTTCAGTTCGCGATCGCCTGCGGCCTTGCCTCCGCGGACCCGACAGCACACCTGCGGGGTGCGCTAATGCCGCGACCTCGGGTCAAGCACATGAGCCGCGTCCCCCTCGCCGAGCTGCCAACACTCCTCGGAATGTTGCGAGCCTACGACAAAGAAGGCGATCGGCGATCGTCGACCACTCGCGACGCTCTTATGCTCACATTGCTCACTTGGGTGCGGACGAGGGAGCTGCGCTTCGCCGTCAAAACGGAGTTCGAGGATCTCGATGGCAGAGAGCCGCTCTGGCGGATTACCGGCGAGCGGATGAAAATGGGGCGCGAGCACCTCGTTCCGCTATCAGCTCAGGCCGCCGAGATCGTCAAGCGGGCCATCGCGAGCTCCTCGAGCGAGTTCCTTTTCTCCGGAAGTACGCCTGAAAAGCCGATGTCCGAGAACACAATGATCTACGCACTCTACCGGCTCGGCTATCACAGCCGGCAGACGGTGCATGGCTTTCGTGGACTGGCGAGCACTTGGGCCAACGAGCAGCTGGTCGAATTTGGCGAACCGGCCATGTGGATCCGAAAGTATCACGAGGACTGGGTGGAAATGCAGCTCGCGCATTCGGAAGAGATGCTCACCGGCGACAATCGCGCGACAGCCGAAACAATTGCCAAGGAAACCGGCATCGACGAGGTCCGCGCTGAGCTTCTACCGGCCGACAAGGTTGCGGCGGTCGAGGAGCTGGTCACCGCGCGGACCGGTCGCCGCTACCGGCCGACC
>JAZKHF010000039.1:0-2939 GCA_040385545.1 Pseudomonadota bacterium | reverse complement strand
GCCTGGCCGCCATCTGCGGCACCATGGCCTGCCACGGCAGCGTCCGCGCCGGGCGTGTCCTCAGCGCCCCCGAAATGAACGCCCTCCTCCGCCAGATGGAAGCCACCCCGCACTCAGGCCAATGCAACCATGGGAGGCCGACCTATGTGGAGCTGAAACTGGCGGATCTGGAACGGCTGTTTGGGCGGCGCTAGCCAAAATGGCTGGACGAGAGACCTGGTCGATAGTCCATGACCCGCTCCAAAAATAGTGTGAGGTCCAACGCCTTATTCCCACTAAAGAATCAACTTACGCACATCCTCTTAACGACTAGCGATATATGATTCGCTCTTGACGAGAATCATCTGTTCACGTTATGTTCTCACGGGATGTAGGACGAACGCGATGAAGCCTTTTTCATATTCTGCACCGTTTGAGCGGCCTAATTGCCGCCACTGTGACCGGAAGTGGTCGCCCATTGAGGGAAAGAATGCCGAGCGCGACTTCTGCGGTCGGTGCACCAATGACCGGAAGGCCAGTGCGATTGCCGCCTTCGGATTAAAGCCTCTGACTGCTCAAGACTTTCGCGGCAAATATCTTCTCCCGAAAACTACACGACGCAACCGCTAGGTTTGCTCAAGGAAGAACTTCACCAATTGACCATAAGCAGTTTTCTCAGCGATTGGCTTGGCGGTGCCGCCCATTGCCCGAGTGTTTCCCACGCCATTCGTGGGCTCGCTCCAAGCCCGCCATGTCGATCTTTTTGCGTCTGATCTTTCCCAGACGACGTGGTGAGTCCGCGTACCTTTCTTCCGTCGCCAAGTGACCCTTCCTGTGTTCACTGCGCAGTCCCAGACGGGATAGACGGATAATGCAGCTACGCCTTTCTCAACGGCGTGGACTGTTTGGCAGCGATCGGCGGGGTCTGGCCGGAGCATCGAACGAATTAGCCTACGCCAATCTGCCGGCACATGGGGAAGCCAGCGCAGTTTGTCGGCAAATTTGCCTGCAAACACGGCAGGCATACCAGGGCTGTGCTCATCGTGCCATTCCTTGCCATTTAGCAGACGGTAGAACGTCACGCCCGTAGCCCAGATGTCGGTTTTCGGGCTTGTAGGTGAGCCTTGAAGAACTTCTGGTGCCATATGGTCGCTGTAAGCGTAGTCGCCCGGCGAACCGTAACCTTGGACGATGCGGTCAGTGACTAGCCCAAAATCACCCAACTTCGTCCGGCCACGAGCATCTCGGAGTAGGTTTCCCGGCTTGATGTCTCGATGAAGCATTTGGTTGGCGTGAAGGTGGCATAGGCCCGACAAGCAATCGGTCGCAATTGAACGCATTTCGTCAATCGAAATTGGTCCTGCCTCATAGGGTTTTGCCAATGAACCGCCTTCGCAAAATTCCATCACGTAGAGAATCAGTTCGTCAGTATCGTCTTCCACGTAGTGGTGGACCGTTACAACGTTGCGGTGCTGGGCTTTCTTAAGGTTCTGGGCCTCCTCCTGCGCGCCGGCCTTTCGCGCGTCCCACTGCGCGTCGTCATCGCCGGCCTTTCGGCCGATCTGTTTGACCGCGACTTTGCCGTGGACAGGATCGTCACCTTCGTGGACATGGCCGAAATGGCCCGCGCCGACAAACGATCCGATCGTCAACTTCGAAAGCAGGTTACCCATCTTCAGTCGCGGGCGGCTATAAGGAGGAGCGCGGCGGGTCGGCTGCCGGATCGCAGCTTCACGCCCGAGATGTTGGGCGGCCAGAAGCTATCGTCTTTCACGTAGTCCTCAAACTTTCGCTTACCGAAGGTCTTGGTGATCTGAGCCGATGACACGGTGTGGACCTTGGCGCTTGTGCCTGCCGCAGCAATCACCACGCCCCGCAATTCAGCGGCTTCGAGATGCGCAAGCTTCATGCCTGACGTCCAAGCACTGGCCTTGATAAACACGTCATTGACCTTGTTGTGTGCAACCCGGTCAGAAACCTTGTCGTGAATAATCTTGTATGCCTCGGCACGGTCGCCGCTGTGCAAATCGATCGTATCGTCGGCGACGATCTCAAGCGGTTTACCCGCCTCTTCAACAGCAGTGACGAGGACCGCTTTGGCCCCCGATACGGCAATGCCCATCCACCTTCTCGACATCTTTTGTTCTCCCTCAGCCACGGTTATGGGATGTTTTAGTTTCAACTAGAAGTCCTAATGCGCTCCATCCTCTTCGTCTGCCTCGGAAACATCTGTCGCTCGCCGCTCGCCGAGGGGGCGTTACGGGCGGAGGCGCAGCGCCGGGGCCTGGACCTGATCGTCGAGTCCGCCGGCACCGGGGACTGGCATGCGGGCGAGCCGCCGGATGAGCGGGCGGTGGCCGTGGCGGCGCGGCACGGGGTCGACATCAAGCCTTTGCGCGCCCGTCAGGTGACGCGGGCCGACTTCACCCGCTTCGACCACATCGTCGCCCTGGACCACGACAATCTGAAAACCCTGCGCCGCCTCGCGCCCGCCGACGCCACCGCCGAGCTCAGCCTGCTGCTGGACCACGTCCCCGGCCGCGAGGGCCAGGCGGTCGCCGACCCCTGGTTCGGCGAGGCCGAGGGCTTCGACGTCACCTGGGCCGAGGTCACGGCGGCGGCGCGGGGGCTGGCGGACCGGTTGGGCAGCACCTGATCTCTTGTCATCCCGGCCGCAGCGAAGCGGAGAGCCGGGACGGTCTGGCAACATCGTACGAAGCGCCCGGAAATCGCGTCTTCGATTGTCCGGGAGGCAGATGGATCAGGCCCCCTCTTCTCCCGGATAGCCGCTTTGCGTCTTCCGGGAGGGTCGAAACGAAGCGCGATTTCCGTCCCGGATAATCGCAAGCGCGATTTCCGGGATGACAAGGGGCCGACTTAAATCCGCAGCGCCTCCACCGCCCCCGTCGTCGCCCCGCTGGAGACCAGTGAACTGCCGCCGATGGCATAGAGCACGCCAT
>JAZKHF010000038.1:0-2185 GCA_040385545.1 Pseudomonadota bacterium | reverse complement strand
AATCGATGGACTATGATGTGGTGGTGGTCGGTGCCGGCCCCGCCGGGCTTTCCGCGGCGATCCGCCTGAAACAACTCGCCGCCGAACAGGGCCGCGAGATCAGCGTTTGCGTGCTCGAAAAGGGCGGCGAGGTCGGTGCCCACATCTTGTCCGGCGCGGTGATCGATCCGCGCGGGCTGAACGAGTTGATCCCCGACTGGAAGGAACGCAGCGCACCGATGGGCGTGGCGGTGACCGACAACCAGCATTGGGTGCTGACCAAGACCCGCAAGTTTGCGATGCCGCACGTTTTTCTGCCCCCGTTCCTGAGTAACAAGGGCGCCTATACCTGCAGCTTGGGCAATCTGACCCGCTGGCTTGGATCGCAGGCAGAGGAAATGGGGGTCGAGATTTTTCCGGGCTTTGCGGCTGCCGAAATCCTGTTTCACGACGATGGCAGCGTGAAAGGCGTCGCGACCGGCGACATGGGGGTCGCTCGCGACGGCAGCTTCAAGCCCGATCATCAGCCGGGGATGGAATTGCACGCCCGCTATACTTTCTTCGCGGAGGGCGCGCGGGGGCATCTGACAAAGCGCCTGACCGAGATTTTTGATCTTCGCAAGGATAGCGGCCCACAGGTTTACGGACTTGGGGTCAAGGAGTTATGGGACGTTCCTGCCGAAGTGCATCAACCCGGTCGGGTGATCCACAGTCAGGGATGGCCCCTTGATGACGCGTGGGGCGGGGGCTTCCTCTATCATCAGGAAAACGGCCAGGTCGCGCTCGGCTTCGTCGTCGCGCTCGACTACAAAAACCCGTATTTGTCGCCGTTCGAGGAATTCCAGCGGTGGAAGACCCATCCCGCGATCCGCGCCGAGATCGAGGGTGGCAAGCGCGTCTCCTACGGCGCGCGCGCGATCAACGAGGGCGGATGGCAGGCAATCCCCAAACTCGCCTTTCCGGGCGGTGCCCTGGTCGGTTGCGCGGCCGGCTTCGTCAACGTGCCACGGATCAAGGGCAGCCATACCGCGATCAAGTCGGGCATGCTCGCCGCCGAAGCCGCGTTCGAAGCGATCGGGGCCGACCGTCGAAGTGATGTGCTCGACGATTATGAAGTCACGGTCCGATCGAGCTGGATCGCAACCGAACTGAAAGCGGTTCGCAATGCGGAGCCGGCGGTGGCCCGCTGGGGCGGGACCTTCGGCACGATCTACGCCGGCGTCGATATGTGGTTGAATTTCTTCAAGATCGGCCTGCCTTGGACGCTCAAGCATCACGCCGATCACAAGAGCATCCGCCGCAAGGATCAGGTCCACCCGATCGCTTACCCCAAGCCCGACGGCAAATTGACCTTCGACCGCTTGTCCTCGGTGTTCATTTCCAACACCAATCATGAGGAAGACCAGCCGGTCCATCTGACGCTCAAGGATGCCGAGGTGCCGATCGCGGTCAATCTCGCGCTCTACGACAGTCCGGAGCAGCGTTATTGCCCGGCGGGCGTTTACGAGATCGTCGAGGAAGCGGGCACACCCCGTCTCCAGATCAACGCGCAGAATTGCGTGCACTGCAAGACATGCGACATCAAGGACCCGACCCAGAACATCAATTGGGTCGTGCCCGAAGGCGGTGGAGGCCCCAATTACCCCAATATGTAAGCCGTTGTTCTTCGCGCTTCTGGGTTCGGTCGCAGTCGTGACGCCGGTCGGGGCGATGTCTCGTGGACCGCTGGAGACCTATGTATCCGCACGCGCCGCCGATGCCTCGGGCGACCCCGCAACCGCCGCGCGTCAGCTTGCGTCGCTGGTGCGCACCATGCCGGCCGACGACCAGCTCCGCCGCCGCGCCATCGGCCATGCGATCGAGGCTGGCGACATGGACCTGGCGCTGGAGCTGGCGGGGCGCGTGACCCCTCAGCAGGCCGGACTCGACCTGCGCTTGCTGCAAGTCGCCGAGAAGCTCCGGCGCGGCGATGAAGCCCGGGCCAGCGCCTTGCTTCGCACCCAGGGAGGCGTAATCGACGCGAGTTTTATCGCCCCATTCGTCGAGGCGTGGATGCGGGCCGACAAACGCGACCCCTACGCGCTCAGCATCCTGGCTGCGGTACCCGACAATAATCCACTCGTCAGCCAGCGCGACGAGCATCGCACCTTCATCCTGCTCAAGCTCAAGCAGCCCGCCGAAGCGCTGGTTTCGGCCGAGGCGGCGC
>JAZKHF010000037.1:0-16836 GCA_040385545.1 Pseudomonadota bacterium | reverse complement strand
TCAAATAGGTCGCGCTCGAGCCATATTCGCCGCCCAGGCTCAATCCCTGGATCATCCGGGCCGCGATCAGGATCGCGGGGGCGAGCAATCCGGCGGTGGCGTAGGTCGGCGCACAGGCGATCATCAATGAGCCCAGGCACATCAGCGACACCGATAAACTCAGCCCCGCCTTTCGCCCGCGCCGGTCGGCATAGATGCCCATCACCCAGGCCCCGATCGGCCGCATGATGAAGCCGACCGCGAATACCGCGGCGGTATTGAGCAATTGCGCGGTGGTATCGCCCTTCGGAAAGAACACCGGCGCGAAGTAGAGCGCGAACGCGGAGTAGACATACCAGTCGAACCATTCGACCAGATTGCCCGCGCTCCCCCCGACGATATTGGTCAGTCGCCGCCGGGCGTCAGCCACTCTTGGCGCCTTCCGTTGCGGCCCGCGCCTTCGCCGCAGCCCCATGACCGTAGATGAGGTAGAGGATCAGCCCGATCCCCTGGGCGGCGAGGAAGAACAGCTGGGTCTTGGTCGGCAGGCTGATGAACAGATACAGGCAGCCGAGAATTCCGACGATCCCGACGACCCACGGCATCGGGGTAGTGAATTTCCGCTCCCGGTCGGGCTCGCGGACGCGCAGCACCAGCATCGCCGCGCAAACGGCAACGAAGGCGACGAGCGTCCCGGCGTTGGCGAGTGCGGCAATGTCGGCCAGCGGCACCAGGCCGGCGATGATCGAAACGACGATGGCGGTGAAGATGGTGATCCGCACCGGCGTCCCCCGGCTCGACACCTTGGCCAGCGATCCCGGCAGCAGGCCGTCACGAGCGACGGTGAAGAAAATGCGGCTCTGGCCGTAGAAGAAGGCCAGGATCACGGTCGGCAAGGCGATCACCGCCGATGCACCCAGAACGCGCGCCGCCCAACCCTGGTTGATTTCGCGAAGGATCAACGCCAGCGGCTCGGGGCTGTCGGCGAAGCGGGTCGTGACCACCGCACCGATCGCGGCGGCCGCGACCAGCATGTAGATGATCACGCACAGGACCATCGATCCGACGATGCCGATCGCCAGATCGCGATCGGGGTTTTTGGCTTCCTCCGCCGCCGTTGCAATCGCGTCGAAGCCGTAGAAGGCGAAGAAGATGATCGCCGCCGCGGCCATCACCCCGACCTCGCTGCCCGGCGGACCGGTGCGCGGGAAGCCGTTGGGCATGAAGGGCTGGAAGTGCGAGCTGTCGAATACCGGCAAGGCAACCGCGATAAACAGCGCCAGTGCGGCCAGTTTGATCACCACCAGGATCGCGTTGAGCGTCGCGCTTTCGCGCGTGCCGGCGAGCAACAGGCCCGCGACCACGACGATGATGAAGATGGCGGGCAGATTGATCACCCCCCCAAGCTCTGGCCCGTTGATCAATGCCGCTGGCAATCCCAGCCCGACCGATTGCAGGAAGCCCGCGGCATAGCCCGACCAGCCGACCGCGACCGCGCTGACCACCAGACTATATTCCAGAATCAGCGCAACCCCGATCATCCACGCCAGCAATTCGCCGAACACGACGTAGCTGTAGGCGTAGGCCGAACCCGACGCGGGGATCATGGTCGCGACTTCGGCATAGGCCAGTGCCGCGCAGGCACAGATCAATCCGGCGATGGCGAACGACAGGATCACCGCCGGCCCTGCCTTCCCCGCCCCGACCCCGATCAGGGTCAGGATGCCGGTCCCGACAATCGCGCCAACGCCGAGTGCCACCAGATGCGGCCAGCCGAGCGTCTTCGCCAGCCGGTGATGCTCGGGCATCTCCTCGCGGGTCAGCACCGGTTTGCGGAAATTCCAATTGTTCATGATTACCCCTCGAAATCGTCATTGCGAGCGTAGCGAAGCAATCTTGGCGCGCAACGACAGAGTAGCCGTCATGCTGAACTTGTTTCAGCATCCATCGTATTGAAGGGCGGTGCGGGTGGTGGAATGGACCCTGAAACGAGTTCAGGGTGACGGCAAGGGGAGCCGTCGATAATCCTTGCTCACGCGCAGGATGGCGCTAGCGCGGCAGCGGTCCAGTTTACTAACGTCCGCTTTCGACCAATTCTGCCAAAAGCGGACAGTCTGCTTTCGACCCAAAGCGGACACTAGCTTTCCGTTAGTGATGAACTAGGCTCCTAGCTGGGGGTCCGAAGTATGCGTCTTCATTCAGTTAAGCCGATAGGCCGGTGGAGGGCGTTCGCCGGGGAAGTGGGCATTATCGTTATAGGCGTCCTGATCGCGCTTGCCGCGCAACAATGGGCCGAGGCGCGCTCTTGGACTGATAAGGCTGACGCTGCGCGTAGAGCGCTCCGAACGGAGTTGGCGGATCACCATGAGCAGGCCGTCGAATGGCGAATGGTTGCGCCATGCATTGACGCTCAGCTGAATGCGCTAGAGTCCCGCGTTTTGTCCAAGCGCTCAAGTCTGGACCCAGCGCCGCTGCACTCCGAGGACTTCTACGGCGAGGATCCCCATACGTTTGCGATTCGCGCACCTAGCCGGCCCTACGAAGACAGTGTCTGGCTGGCGACAAATGGTGAAGGGGTCAGCAGTTTTCTGGCAACCGAAGAGCGGATGGAGCTTGGCTGGCATTACGGGCAGGCGCGGGATACCGACGCTCAGAATGAGCGAATAACCCAGTTAGTTTCCCAACTATCGATACTGACCAAGCCGCTCGAATTGGACCCGAGTGTCCGGATGGCGCTCCTTCAACAGATCGCCGAAGCACGGGGGCATAACCGGTGGATGACCATCCGCACTGGGCAACTGCTTGACCATATCGCGAAGCTGGAAATGAATGCTCCGCGAAAGCGGGTCGACGCATTCATCGCCAAGTCCAGGACCGTGCGATTTTGCCAAGCGCAGAGGATAAAAATGTTGCCCGTCGCAAAGGCCCTTCTCCCAGCACCATAACCGATCGCAGAGCCTGAACTACTAATCCGTGAGTTCGCTTTCCACCCATGACTGCCGCTTGGCTGCTAGTCGGTCCTCGACCCGTCATTGCCGTCTCAACACCCTTTTTCCCCCCAACGAAAAACAGACATCGACGACAACCCCGCAAGTCGATGGTAACCCCACCCTAGGGGGATCATCGGCATGGACAAATCGAAAAGCACGTCGCAGCGAGATTGGCGAAGAATCGCGGGTGAGATCGGCATCATCGTCGTCGGTGTCCTGATTGCTTTGGCGGCCGAGCAGGCAGCCCAATCATTCAATCTTCGGCAACGCGCCAGCGCGGCTGAAGAAGCTATGGCGCTTGAGATTGAGAACTCTCTCCTGGCGAACGCGGAACTTGTTCGCCTTGATCGATGCGTTGAGGTTCAGCTCCTCGCCTTGGAGCAGGCGATCGTCACCAACGACCGAGTTGCCGCGGGCCGCATTGTCGAGCGGGGCTCGATATTCGGCGCGGGCCGCTTGTGGGCCGACAACGCGTTTGAAGCGGCTCTGACTGCACAGATTAGCGACTATCTCGGGTCCGAAAAGCTCAAACGTTATTCACAAGTTTACGACATGATCCGAAAGGCTCGCGCCGCCCAGGAACAACGCGAACTGACCATATCAGCGCTGCGAACTCTTCGCATCGCGGGCGCACCCGCTTCTCCGGAGATTACCCAGTCGCTCTTGACGGCGGCTGCCCAACTTCGATCGAATAAGGAGAAAATGGACGACTTAGGCGAACTTATAGCGATGTTTGCGAAGAAAGATCTGGCGCTTGAAGTGACGCGTTCCGACTACCTTGCCGCGCGTGGCCGGGTTGCGAACATCGAAGCTTGCGAGAAGAACGCCCGCCTTGCGCAGGCGGGATAGTGCGCGTCGCTCGCGATTAGCATTAAGCGGGCTCCCTATGTCCGCTTTCCACCCATCACGGTCATTGAGCGGTCGTTCGGCTTTCGACCCATTGCAGACATTGGATGGTTACGTTTTGGTGGAGCCCGTCAGCCAGTATTTGCATTTTTCTTGTTACGTCAGAAGTTCATGCCTTGCATCCCACGGGCCGAAATCTGCAACTAGGCCGCCTTTGAATTAGTAATCCTTGCTCACCCGCACGTTGGCGCTGGTTCGCCCGACGGTCGAAATCGACGACAGAATCGAGAGCCAGCGGGTGACCTGATATTCGATGCGCGTCGCGGAATAGCCCTGGCCGTCGCTGATCACTTCGACATAGAGTTTGCGGCCAAGATATTTGCCCGCCGAAATGGCGGTTTTCTGACCCGTCGCGACATCGGCGGGGAGGATGCGTAAGCGATCGAGCCCGACCGCACGGCGGATGGCGTTGATCGGATCGAGACTTCCGCTGCCCGATTGCAGCGCCGCCACCGCCGACGCCAGTTGCACGGCATCGGCCGGCGACAGATTGGTGATCGAGGTGCCGAACAATATCCGCGACAGCAATTCGTCCTGCGGCAGTTGCGGGACCGAGGTGAACGATATCTCCGGTTGCAATCCCGTTCCGCGAACGGTCACCGCCGCGTCGAGCCCCTGAACCTGCGCCTCGGCGCGGATATCGAGCGCGGGATTGGGCGGGCTCTCGCCATTGAAGCGGATGATCCCGCGTTCCAGCCGAAAGCCGCGTCCGGCAAATTCGTAATTGCCGCGAGTCAGGTCGGCGCGGCCATTGAAGCGCGGCGCGGACACGCTGCCGGTAATGGCGAGATCGGTCGTCCAGCGGCTGTCGATGCCGAGCCCGCGTACAGTCAGATCGCCGCCTGCCACTTTTACGTCGAGTGTCCAGGGCGTCAGGTCTTCGATCTGGATGACGTCTTCCGCATCGCGGCCGATGTGACGCACCTGCAATTTCGGTACGCCTGCGGCGGCGCCCGCACGACCGAGCGTGAAGCGTCCGCGATCGAGCTTCAAATCGCCGGAAATCCGTCCCCCGCGGCCGCTCGACTGAATCGCCAGCGGGCCGGTGACCGTGGCAGCAATATCGTCCCGGTCGAGGATTGCGGCACGGACGAGGTTGAACTTGAGGTCGAGCGCGGGCCGGCCGCCCGAGAAATCGACTGCCCCCGCGCCCGAAACCGTGCCGCCCTCTGGAGTCACGCCGGCAATGCGATCGAGCACCAGCCGGGATCCGCCGAAGCGACCGCTCGCCGCAACATTCTGCACTACCATCCCGGTCACCGCGCTTTCGATCCGCGCGCCGGCGGTGCGGATGGATCCGCGGATGGTCGGATCGACGATCCGACCGGTGATGTCGGCGCCGATCGCGACCGGCCCGCTGAGATCGATGATCTCGACTCCCGAGAGCCGCCACAACGTATCCGCCGGACCCGAATAGCGGACCTGCATCTGCATCGGCGCATTGACCAGTTCGGCAATGATCGGGCCGCGACCGAGCGGCGCAAAGCGAGCCTGGGCGCGGCCGATGGTCTTGCCGTCGCTGACTGCCACAGCGCGCATCGCCGCCTTGCCGCCCTCGAGCACCGCTGCAAGCCCGACATCGATCGGCCGCGACGACAGGACGAGCCCGGCACGGCTTAACCCGCGCACCTTGAGGTCGGCGCGGCCGCTCGGCGCGCCATTGGCACCGCGCCAGCGATAATCGAGCCGCCCGGTGGCAATCCCGCCCATGCCGAGGTTGGGCCAGCCAATGTCGAGTAATTGCAGCGGCATCGCGGTGACATCGGCGCGAATTTCGGGGCTGGATCCGGTGCGCCCCGATAAAGTGGCACGACCGCCGCCGAAGCGCACCCGCGTCGGTGCAAGTGCCCAGCCATCCCTCTCGCGGCTCAGCACCGCCGCGCTGTCGAGGATCAGGGTCCGCCGGTCGACCACGCCGCGCCCGGTGACACTGATCCGGTCGGGTGTGACGTTGGCCAGCGCAACCAGGTCGAACGCCCTTCCCCGCCGCCCGGCAATCGCGGCGCGGACCTGGCCCGATCCGTTGACCAGCTTGGCGCTTGCAGTCAGCCGCGCGATATCGACCGCGCCATAAGCGAGGCCGCGCCCGACGAAGGTGCCGTCGATCGACGTCCGCCCGTCTTCGAGCAGGATCGTCCCATCGAGTTTGCCGGTGCGGATCGCGATCACCGGCGAGCCCGCAAATCGCGCATCGGTCGCGGTGAGATTTGCCTCGATCAGCTGGTTGCCATTGACCGGTCGGAAACCAAGCCACCCGTCGAGCGCGCCATCGATCGCCAGCTGGCCGGTGAAGCCGCCGGGGTCGGACCGGAGATCGCCGCGCGCTACCGAGCCCGCGACATTGAGTGCCGCGATCGATACCGTTGCGCGGCCGCCCCTGGGCAGCAGGATGCGCCCGTTCGAGGTGAACGGCCCGAGCCGCGAACCGCCGGTGGCGCGATAATCGAAGCCCGACGGATTGGGGTCGAGCGACAGCCGCATGTCCTTGATGCCCATCGCCTCGTTCGGGCTGGGCAGGAAGAGTTCGACCCTGGGCCGCTCGATCCGCCCGTCGAGGACGAGGCGAAGCGGTCCGTATTTGGCCTGCCGTCCGCTTGCCTCGATATTGAAGCTGCCGTCGCGGCGACGGTAGCCCTTGCCGCTCAGCCGGAGCTTTGGGGAATAGAGTTGCAGATTGGTGAGATAGAGGATGCCGTCGCCGCCGCGTTCCAGATCGCTGGTGAGGCGCGGCAGACCGCCGGTGAGATCGGCAAAGAAATTGTTGTCGAGCCGCCGCACCCATGCCTCGGCCTTGCCAATTACGCGGGCTTTCTTGTTGGGGCCGGGAACGACGCGCAGGTCGGTTTTGACGTCGACGATGCCGATGCCGGGAATGAGATAGCGCGACAGGCCGCCCGAGATGACGATGTTGAACTGGCCGTTGGCAAGGTTGATCAGCAGCGAAACCTTGCCGTTCAACTTGTTGCCGGTGAGCTTGAGATTGTCGCCGCGAATGGCCTGGCTTGTGACGGCCAGCATCCCCTCCAGCCGAACATTGGCGAGGATCGCGCCCGCAACATCGCCGACGCCCGTGACGGCGCGCGCCTGCAGCCGTAGCGGAACGCGCATCGGCCATGGCGAAAGCGTGCCGCGACCTTCGGCGCGGACGTCGGTGAAGCCGGTCTTGTCGAAGGCGACTTGCGGACTGGTCAGGCGATAGGCGTAATCGGCGCTGTCGAATGCGCCGTCGAGCGTCCACACCAGCCGCACATTGCGCCCGCTCATGTTGGGAAACAGGGCCGCCGGGCGAAGCAGGTCGACACCCATGCGCAGCTGCTGGAATTCATTGGCACCAAGATCGATCGCGCCGCGCGCCACCGCCCGGAGCGATGGCGTCGACACACGCACTTGTCCGTCGAGCAGGCGGTCCTTGAGCGTTCCCGACCCGGCGATGTCGATCAGCGGACTGGCGAGGCGCTGCAAACGGCCCTTCAGGAACGGCGACGGGGCCATCTTGCCCGACAGGCTGTAGCGTCCCGAATCCGCGGCGAGCGCGAGATTGGCGACGCGTTGGCCTGACAGGTTCATCGCCGCAGTGCCGCGCCAGCGCGACCAGCGGCCGTCGCCCTTCACCTCCAGCTCGAGCGGGCGCTTCGACCCGAACAAGGCGGGGAGCAGGCCATTGGCGGGCGAGCTTGCCCGCGCATCGATATCGAAGCGGTCGCGGTCGGGCTCGGCGTCGATGACCAGCCTGAGCCGGTCGGCCCCGCGCACTGCCGCGTCGAGCCGGACCATGGCCCGGCCGCTGCGGATGTCGGCCGACCCGCCGACCGTGCCGACTCGCGCTGTTCCAGTCACCGCCGACCCAAGCTCAAGTCGCCTTATATCGAGCCGGCCGATGTGGATGTCGAACCCGGGCAACAAGGGTCCGGTGCGCCCGGTCGGCTTGAGCGCGGGCAATCGCGACAAGGTCACGCGGTTGGCCTCGATCCGGTCGATGTGCAGCCGGTTGCCGAGCCACGCGCCGGGCGCCCAGTCGAGCATGATGTCGGGCGCGGTCAGGAACACACCCTTGCTGTCCGATACGCGGACATTCTTCAGCCGCGAATTGCCGAAGATCGACCCGTCGATGCGCCCGATCCGGATCTTCAGGCCGGTCGCGGTTTCCATCCCCGCGATCCGGTCGACCAGCCAGCGATGGCCCGGCGCGCTATCGAGCAAGACCAGCCCGGCGCCGAGCAGCAGCAGCAAGGCCAGCACCAGCGCGAGCAACTCGTTGAGCAGTCGCCGCGACCAGTGTCTTTTCACCCGGATCGGTTCGCTGGTCGCGACGTCCACCTTAAAAAGCCTGGCCCAGCGACACCGCGACCGCCACCCGGCTGTCGCCCGAGCGCGGGTTGATCGGCGTGCCAACGTCGAGCCGGATGGGGCCGAAGCTGGAATAATAGCGAAGCCCAATTCCCGCCCCGAATTGCCAGCCGCTCAAACTCGGCATCGAGGAATTGGTCAGCGTGCCCCCGTCGAGGAAGGGCACCACCCCGAAATTGCCGCCGAACGCCTTCAGCCGTACGCGCGCTTCCAGGCTGAATTCGGCAAGGGAGCGCCCGCCGATCGGGTCGCCGTCGGCATCGCGCGGGCCAAGCTGCTGGTAGCCATAGCCGCGCACCGAGCTGCCGCCGCCGGCATAGAAGCGGCGTGACGGGGCGATGTCGTCGCGACCCGCGCCAAGGATGGTGCCGAGCCGGATCCGCCCCGCCGCGACGACCCGTTCCGACACGCGGCGATAGGCCGAGGCGTCGATCTGGGCGCGGGCGTAGGGAAAAGTGCCGCCCTGGAAGCTCAATTCCGGGCTGACGCGCCCACCGAGGCGGAAGCCGTCGGTCGGGTCGAGCAGATCGTTGCTTCCGTCATAGCCCAGACTGGCGGGAATTGCGGCGATGAAGAAATTGCGCCGCCGTTCCTCCCCGGTCGCTTCGATCGTGTCGCGCTCGTCCGACGCGATCAGTTCGGCACCCAGGCTCCAGGTCCATTTCTTCTGCCAGATGAAATTGCTTTGCCGCTCGATCCCGCCCGACAGCTGGAAAGTGCGCGCGGCATAGGCTTTGCGGTCGACGTTGCTGGCCGAGATCAGCCCGGTCAGCACCTGATCGCGCTGGCGGAAGTTGCTCCGACGGATCGAGACCGAGGCCAATTGCTCCTGCGTGCCCGCGACCCCGCGCACTGTCAGCGCGCCTTCGGGATTGAAGAAGTTGCGATGCTGCCAGCTGCCCTCGACCCGCACGCCCTCGCCAGTGCCATAGCCGAATTCCCCGGCGATGGTGCGCATCGGCGCGGGCTCGAGCCGGACGTCGATATCGACCACGCGGCCAGCATCGCGCGGGACCACTTTCGTCTCGACCGACGCCACCAGCCCAGTCGCGACCAGCGCACGGCGCAGGTCGTCGACCTCGGACCGCTCGAACCGGTCACCCTGCTTGAAGCGGGCGATAATCCCGACATGGCGTGCCGAAAAAGGCGGCTGGCCCGTCACCGTGATTGCGCCGAATTGCGCCACCGGCCCCGGCATGACGGGGAGCACGAGCCGAGCGGTCGCCTTGCTATGGTCGATGACGATGTCCTGCGTACCGATTTCGGCGGTTGCGAAGCCCTGCTCACCAAGCGCAACGGTAAGCGCGACCCCGGCAGCGATGACCTTTTCCGCCACCACCGGATCGCCCGGCCTGACCGCGAAGGCCGCGCGCAAGCTCTCCGCGTTGCCGCCGGCCTCCGCCAGTCCGGGGAAATCGACCGCTTCGAACCGGTAGCGCGGCCCCGGCGCGGCCTGTAGCGAGACCGCGATCAGCTCGCCTTCCAGTGCAATCCCCGGCTCGACCTCGGCATCGTAATAGCCCTGCGCCTGCAACAGGCTGACCAGCAACTCGCTGTCGCTGCGCGCGCGGCGGTCGATGGTCGCGGCGTTGGCCGGCTTGCCATCTTCCTTGTCGAGCGCCGATTGCTCCTTGAATGCCTGGAGCAGCGCGTCGTCACCGGCCGCACCAAGCCCTTCCAACCGCACCGCATAGCGCCGCGACGCGACTGAATCCTCGATCGACACGCCGGCGGGCTCGGGTTCGGCCTGGGCAATCTCTGGCTCGGTAGCATCGGGAGGCGAACCCTGGTCGGGAAGCGGCGCCGGATCAGGCGCGTTCATGTCCGGCCAGTCGACGCCCAGATCGGGCATCGCGTCCATCGGCGCGTCAGGGTCGAGTTCGGTGGGTTCGGGCGCCGATTGCTGGGCGTATGTCGGCGCCGCGAGCGCAAGCCCGCACGCCGCGACCGCGAGCAGGCGCGCCCGCTTGTTTCTCATTGCACCCGATGCCATCGCCCCAGCCTAGCCAGCGCGCCTGAGCCGCGCCAGTCCACCACAGCGGATTAGTGCAACGATCCCTCGACATTATTGCTGGCAAGCAAGGCCGACAGCCGCTCGATCTGCCGCCAGTGGCAGAATTTGAGGACGTTGCCGGCCTCACGGCTCTGCACGGCGCGCATCGCGGCCGCCATGGGCGCGTCGAGCCCGAATTCATCGACCAGCGACAAGGCATCGGTCACGGCACCGCGACCGGTAATGAAAACATCCTGCATGCAGACCCTGTTACTTGCCCGAGCTTTCGGCACCGCGCACAAACGCCGTCAACGCCGCGTCAACCATGACCGGCTTGCCCCAAAGAGCGCGGCGCGGCATGGGAAAGGCATGACCGAACCCCGTCGCAACGCCCAGGCGGGCGGAATTTTCCTGTCCGTGTGCCCGATCGTCGGCTTGCTGTACGGCGTCGGTCGCGGCGATCCGATCAAATATCTAGTAATCGGATTCGCAATCGGCCTCGCCATCGCCATCGGCGTGTGGCTCAACGACCGCCGCAAGGATGTGCGTTAGGGCGCGATGTCGAAGTGGAGCACCTCTTCGCGGGTGCCAAGTTTGTCGTAGAGCGCGATCGCCGGACCATCGACCGGATCGGCCTGCACGAAAATCATCCAACCACCGGCTTCGCGCGCAATCGGCTTGAGCGCCTCGATCAGCGCCGTCGCCACGCCACGCCGACGGTACGTCTCCAGCACCGCAAGATCATAGATATAGAATTCGCTGCGCTCGGCCTCGAACTTGACCAACTCGTAGCCCGCCAGCGCGCCGACCATTACGCCATCCACGCGCGCCACCAGCGCGACGAATTTGGGATCGGCCAGCAGGCGTTGCAGATGATCGCGGCCCGCCGACGGTCCATGATAGGCCTCGTGCGCGAACACCTCGAGGAACAGGCGGTTGGCCTCCTCCATCGCCGCGACATCGCCCGGCCCGAGGCGGACAATCTGCGTCAAACCACTTTCCTCCCGGCCCAGATCACCCGGCCGATGCACACCACATCCTCGATCGGACAGTCGGGCCAGTCGGGGTAAGCGGGATTGTCCGACTGGACGGTGACGTGGCGACCCATCGGGTGAACCGCCAGCCGCTTGACAAGCAACCGCTCGTCGACCCGGAGGACATAGATCCCGTCCCGCAGCGGCTGGCCCGCTTCCCGTAGATCGAGCAGCACATCGTCGCCGTCGCCGAGCGTCGGCGCCATCGAATCACCTTCGACACGGACGATCGAGAGATTTTCGCTCGTCGCCCCGGTCAGGCTTTTCAGCCAACGCCGGTCGAATGCGAAATACGGCTCCGCCGCCTCACTCGCCGGGATCGCCCCGGGCCCCGCCGACACGCGTACGGCGCTGCGGGTGACCGGCATCATACCGCTTGGCAGTGCGATTCCATCGTCTTGCCCCCCGAGCATCGATTCGGGAATGCTGAAGTAACGTGCCAGCGTTCGCCGCTCCGCCTCACGCAACCGCCGCGGCGTCCCGCGTCGGATAAACTGCTGGATATAAGCAGGATTTTTTCCAAGCAGTCGCGAGAGGCCGGCAAAATCCTCACCCCGCTCGACACAGAGGCGCTCCAACACTTTTCTGGGATCGTTCGGCATGGTTACCCTATAATTCATAAGTTATTCCCTAGACAAGTAGGAAATGCATTGGAAAAAAGCGCGGACCGAGTCGTTTCTGCCGCGAAGGATGTTATCCGTGCACCTATTGAGAACAATTGAGGTCTTCCTGCGGACATCGGGCGTGCCGGCCACCCGATTTGGGCGCGAAGCCGTTAACGATCCCCGCTTCGTCTTCGACCTCCGCCGAGGGCGCGAGCCTGGACCCAGGACGGTGGCCCGAATCGTTGAATTTCTGGAGGATGCGCAATGATGAAGCTTGCCATGTCGACCGCGGCGGCGGGATTGCTGCGCGCCTTGCTGGCCCGCACCGGAGTTGAGCGAAATAGGATTTTGCTAACCAATTTCCGCTCGACCGACTGGAATTCACTGACGTTCGCCGGTGAACGTCATCATATCCTGCTGCGCATTCCCGGTCCGGGCGCGGATGCGGTCGCCAAATCATTGATCGAGGGGCTGGAAGATGCCGATTTCAGCATTCCCGGACAGATCGTTGCCGATATCGCGCTCACCCGGCCCCCGGCCGAGATGGACGATGGCGCGTTCATGGTCGAGATCGAAGCGCTGACGGTGGCCGAGTGATGGTCAGGCCTGGCGGAGCGAACGTCGAAGTTCCGCCAACGCCTCGCTAAAGGCATCCGACGCGTCCTGTGCGGCGTCCGGCAATCGGTCGCCGGCGGTCAGGTGGCGGTCGATCCGTTGCTGCAACTGGCCTGCGGTGGGCATCCGCCCGGTTGCGAACAACTGAACCACCCGCGATTCAACGGGCGGCGCAGGTAGCGGGTCGTCGAGCAGCAGTTCCGCGACCGCCGCCATCTCGGCCGGTTGCACAAGAGGCTGGTCGAGCAGCAATTCGTCCTCGCTGCCGAGGAATTGATGAAGCGACAGTTCTGCATCGTCCATCACGCAGGTTGGAAGGGTCATGGGCTCGAAAGCCGGAAGGTTCAGCCGTCGCGGTTCGGCCGGCACCGCCCGCATCGACGCGAGAGCCAGGACGAACATTCCGCCAAACCCAGCCAGAAGCGCCGCCTCCGGTGAAAGGCCGTAGGATGGCGCGAGCAGCATTGCCGCTATGCCAGCCGTTCCCGCGGGGACGAGCGCTCCCGCCAGCTCGACCAGCCAGTCATATTGTCCGCGATCCTGCGCTTTGCTCATAGGTGTCGGGCTAGCGCGAAATCCCTAAGGCCGGGTTAGGATAGCAAGGCTTTCGCCAGCGCCTCGGTGAAAGCCGGCACATCGTCGGGATTGCGGCTGGTGATGATATTGCCGTCGACGGCGGCTTCCTCATCGACCACCTGCCCGCCGGCATTGCGTAAATCGGTGCGGATCGACGGCCAGCTGGTGACCGTCTTGCCGCGGATGATATCGGCTTCGACCATCAGCCACGGACCGTGGCAGATCGCCGCCACCGGCTTGCCCGCCTGCGCGAAGGCGCGAATCAGCGCGATCGCGGCAGTCTCCGTCCTCAGCCGGTCGGGGTTGCCGACCCCGCCGGGCAGCAGCAGGGCATCATAATCGTCCGCCCGGGCATCGGCGATCAGCAAATCGGGCGCGATCGACTTGCCCGGCTCGTCATGCACCGTCCCCAGAATCGGCTTCATTTCAATCGACGCCAGTTCGACCTTCGCTCCACGGCTCCGCAAAATGTCCAGCGGGCCGAACAATTCGCTCTCCTCGAAGCAATCAGTGGCCATGATCAGCACTGCCTTGCCCGTCAAATCCTTCATCGATTTCCTTTCGGTGGGGGAACAACCCTGCGTGTTCGCCGCTTACACCAGCAAACGAGGAACATCCCCACATGTTGCGTCACTCATCCGACAGCGAGCCCGGTTTCACGCGCCAGAAGAAAGGCACCGGCTGGGCATACTTCGATGGCGACAAGCGGGTTACCGATCGCGACGAGATCGATCGTCTCAACTCGATTGCCCTCCCACCGGCCTATGTCGATGCCTGGTTTTCCAAGCATCCCAACGGCCATATTCAGGCCACCGGCAAGGATGCGCGCGGGCGCAAGCAATATCGCTATCATGTCGATTATCGCGCCAAGCAGGATGCCTCCAAATATGACGGCTGCCGGGAGTTCGGCGAAGCGCTCCCCAAAATCCGCAAGGTGGTCGAACGCGATTTGCGGAAGCGCTCGCTCAGCCGCGAGCAGGTTCTCGCCGCCGTCGTGCGCCTGCTCGATACCGAGCATATGCGGATCGGCAACGAACAATATGCCAGGGCCAACAAAAGCTTCGGCCTGTCGACGCTTCGATCGCGGCACCTCGCCAAGAAGAATGGCCGGCTCAAGATCCGCTACACGGGCAAGCATGGCATCGTCCACGAAGCCAGCATCACCGACGCCAGCCTCAAGCGCGTGGTCGGCAAATGCCAGGAACTGCCGGGGCAGATGCTGTTTCAATATCTGACCGACGACGGTGAGCCCTGCCCGATCGATAGCAGCGACGTGAATGACTATATCCGCGAGGCGTCCGGCGGCGACTTCACCGCCAAGAATTTCCGCACCTGGGGCGCGAGCGTGATCGCCTTCGAACAATTGCTCGCGAAAGCCGACGAAGCGCGGATCAGCGTCAAGACGGTGATCGAGCCGGTCGCCGAAGCGCTCGGCAATACCGTGGCGATGAGCCGCAAGAGCTATGTCCACCCGGCGCTGCTCGATGCAGTCAAGGAACGGCCGCGCGATCCGCTTAAGGGCATGAAGCGCCCCCGCGCTCGCCGCCGCCTGTCGAGCGCGGAGACCGCATTCCTGAAATTCCTGAAGAAGAAACCGCGCAAGAAGACCGGTTGATCCCGTCACCCTTGATCCCCCGGCTCTCCTCCGCCATTCCCCCACCAATGTTCAATGAAGCCGTTCCGACCCAGTCCGTGATCGACTGGACCCTTGCCAATCGCGAAGGATTATTGGCCGGCGGCCTGGTCGCGGTCGGCATCGTCGCCGTCATGCTCGCCCTGCGCGCATTCGGCCAGAAGATGGTCGCCGGCGAGAATGAAGGCGAACATCTCGGCTGGAAGCATGTTATCGGCCGCGTGTTCGCGCGGACGACGATTTTCTTCATGGTCATCGTCGCGATTGAGTTGGTCACGACCTATGCGGCGCCGCCGGCGCGGGCGCAGCGGGTGGTCGACGTCTTTTTCACGATCGCCTTCGCACTGCAGGCCGCGATCTGGATCCGCGAGCTGATTTTGGCGATGATCGCGCGCCGCGTCGGCGACGATCCCGGCGCGACGACGCTCGGCAATGCGATGGGTCTGATCCGCGTGCTGGTCAGCGTCGCCGCCTTCGCCATCGCGATCGTCGTCATCCTCGACAACCTCGGGGTCAACGTCACCGCGCTGGTGGCCGGCCTGGGGATCGGCGGAATCGCCATCGGCCTCGCCGCACAGGGCATCTTCTCGGATCTGTTCGCGGCGCTTGCGATCGTATTCGACAAGCCGTTCCGTCGGGGCGACACGATCCGCTACGGCGGCGCCGCCGGAAGCGTCGGCACGGTCGAAAAGATCGGCCTCAAGACCACGCGCATCCGCTCGATCAGCGGCGAGCAGTTGATCATGGCCAATACCAAGTTGCTGGAACAGGAATTGACCAATGTCGACGATTCCAGGGTCCGGCGGACGTGGCTGGCCTTTGGGCTTACCTATCAAGTAGAACCCGATGTCATCGAGCGACTGCCGGAAATCCTTCAGGAGGCGATTAAGCCGATCAAGTCATGCCGACTCGTCCGCGCCACGGCCAAGCAGTTCGGCCCGAGCTCGATCGACTGCGACCTGGTCTATGATGACCGAAGCACCGATGCCGACGCGCTGGCCAAGCATAAATCGGCGATCATCGTCGCTATCATGCGCATCTTCGCACGCGATAAGATCGACTTCGCTTACCCGACCCAAACGACGTTCACCGCCGCACCGGACGGGTCGATGATCATGCCTTATGCCAGCGTCCAGCCGGTCGTTCGGGTCGATCAGGACAACAAGAAGCGCGATTGACGTAGCGTCGGCTAGACGGGGCTTGTCATGGGGTTTGCGGGACGCCTAGACCAGCCGCCGATGCCCATCGCCAGCCTCGACGAAATCCGCGCCAGCGTCGGCCAGCCAATCGGCTCGTCCGACTGGATTGTGGTGACCCAGGATCGCATCGACGCATTCGCCGACACCACCGAGGATCGCCAATTCATCCACGTCGATCCGGCCGCGGCGGCGCAAACCCCGTTCGGCGGCACCATTGCCCACGGTTTTCTGTCGCTCTCGCTGCTCAGCCGCATGGCTGCTTACGCGATGCAGGTGCCCGACACCACCAAGATGGCGGTCAATTACGGGCTCGACCGCGTCCGATTCATCGCTCCTGTGCGCGCCGGAAAGCGCGTGCGCGGTCATTTTACCCTGGCCGCGATCGACGACAAGGCGCCCGACCAATTGCTGTTCCACCACGACGTCACGGTCGAGATCGAAGGCGAGCCCAGGCCCGCCCTCACCGCCCGCTGGCTCGGCCTCATTTTTACCTAGGAGAATCCTCATGTCCGCACGCGACGCCGTCATCGTTTCCACTGCCCGCACGCCCATCGGTCGCGCCTACAAGGGTGCGTTCAACGCCACGCCGGGTGCAACCCTCGGCGCGCTGTCCCTCGCCCCGGCGATCGAACGCGCCGGCATCGAGGCGGGTGAAATCGACGACGTGGTGTGGGGCGCGGTGCTCACGCAAGGCACGCAGGCCGGCAATATCGGCCGCCAGGTCGCGCTTCGCGCCGGCTGCCCGGTTGAGGTTTCCGCCCAGACAATCGACCGCCAGTGCGCCTCTGGCCTGATGGCCATCGCCACTGCCGCCAAGCAGGTGATCATCGATCGCATAGATATCGTCGCCGCGGGCGGACAGGACAGCGTCTCGATGGTGCAGACGCCCGAAATGCGCGTGTCGGGCGACCCGTCGCTGATCGCGATGCACAAGAATATCTACATGCCGATGCTCGGCA
>JAZKHF010000036.1:0-2320 GCA_040385545.1 Pseudomonadota bacterium | reverse complement strand
AAGGCGGCCTATCGCGGGCTGGCCAAGCAATATCACCCCGACGTCAACCGCGACGATGCCGAGGCCGCCAAGCGCTTCCAGCAGGTGCAGGCCGCCTATGACGTGCTGCGGAAAGCCGCCGAGCGCCGTGGTGAAGTGATTTAGGGTTTCAGCATGCCTAAGGGTTGAGCATGAACGTGCCGACCGCTCGGGCGACCGGGCGGTTGTCGTCGCCGGTATGCGCGACCCCGCTGACGAAGGCGATCTGGCGGGTCATCTTATCGACCTGACAGCGCGCGATCACGGTTTCGCCCTTAAGCGCGGGCCGGAGATAGTCGAGCCTCAAGTCGATGGTCACTGCTGGCTGGAACTTGCCGAGCGTTTGCCACACCGACGCGCCGCCGCACGTATCGAGCAGGCTGACGATCGCGCCCGATGCGAGGATGCCGGTGGTGGCCACTCCGACCAATTGCTCCTTCCACGGCAGGGCCAACTCGACCCAGTTCTGACCGGAATCGCGAAATTCCAGCCCCAACGCCTGCCCGTGCCCGACTTTCCGGGCCAGCTCGAAGAATGACTTGGGATCGAATTCGCTCACGCCGCCAACCGTGCGGCAGTGTCGCGGACTAACGCGATCATGTTGGGAATGCCCTGCGTTCGGTTGGACGATAATTCGCGGGCGAGGTCGAATGGTGCCAGCGTTGCGGCAATGTCCATCGAAGCGACCTCGGCTGGGTCACGATCCTGGACTGCGGCCAGCACCAGCGCGACCACGCCCTTGGTAATCGCGGCATTGCTGTCAGCGAGAAAGTGGAGCCGACCATCGTCGGTCCGCGTCGGATAGACCCACACCGAGGCCGAGCAACCGCGCACCTTAGTGGCATCGGTCATGAGTGCTTCGGGCATCGGCTCCAGGCTTCGGCCGAGCTCGATCAGCAGCCGATAGCGGTCCTCGCTTTCGAGCATTGCATAATCGTCGAAGATGGTCGTGAGGTCGGGAAGGGCGGTCATTGCGGCGCGACTAGCAGTCCAACCTCGAAAACGCGAGCGACCGTTACCGGTCGAGCTTGACCGTTTCCCCGCTCAGCCGCGGCGCCCGCAGCGCCTCGATCTGCGTGGCCGTATCAAATCCCTTGTCGGTGACGATCTGCTCGAGCACTCGAACCCGCGCCTCGAGTCGCTCGGTATGGGCGGCATATTGGGCGGTCTTTTCGGCGGTCAGGCTGGTCTGCGCCTCGATCTGCTTCTCCTTGACCCGAAGCCACATCTTGAACGGCGCGATGCCGATCGCGGCGAGCGGGATCAGCACCCAGATCCAGCTTGAGATATCACCCATCACGCAATGTCCTTCTTCGACGGCACCAGGTGCAATTGCTCGATCTCGCGTGACAGGCGAGCGGGCTCGTCGGTGATGATCCGCTCGATCGTCTCAAGCCGGTCCTTGACCGATCCAAGCTCGGCGCGAAGCTGGGCATTTTCGCCGGTCAGCAGTTTGATCCGCTCGGACGCCTCGTCGCTGGTCTTGGGATGGAGCGCCATCCCCCAGCTGTTCTGCAATGGATAGCCATTCTTGATCTTGAGCCAGGTGCTGAGCAAAGATCCGCCGACCCCGATGGCGACGATGATCACCACCATCGGCAGGATCTTGAGGGCGACGTCGATGACGGCGGCGAGATCGGGATCCATGAGGTCAACTCCTAGCGAAGATTGTCGATGTCATCGGCCAGTCGTTTGGCCGGGTCGGTGGCGATGCGCTCGAGCACCTTGAGGCGTTCCTCAAGCCGGTCGACGGTGTCCTTGAGATGCTTGTTCTCATCGACCAGGGCCTTGGTCGCGACGTCCGCATCCTTGTTGGGGTGGATGGTGTTTCCCCAATCGTCGGTAATCGGATAGCCATGCTTGGCGCGGATGTGCGTGGTTATGATCCAGCCGATCATACAGATCGCGATGATCAGGATGACAAACACATTCCCTCCGAGATTCATTCACTCAACTCCTGATCGAATTAGCGCAAGTTGTCGATTTCGCGCGCCAGGCTGCGGTTTTCCGTGGTGACATATTGTTCGATGTCGGCCAACCGGCGGTCGATGTCGCGGAAGCTGCTGGCGATCCCGCGCGCGGTTCGGGCGGGGGAGGCGCGAACTTCCTGCCAGAATTGCTTCTGGTCGACGCTGTCGCGCTCAAGTTCGCGTGGCTTGTCGGGCGAAATCCATCCGGCGATGAAATAAAGCGGAATCGTCGACCCGCCGCTGAAAATGGTCGCAGCGACCATCATGATGCGCACCAGATTGGTGTCGATCCCGGTGTAATCGGCGATCCCCGCGCACAGGCCGAGGATCTT
>JAZKHF010000035.1:0-10465 GCA_040385545.1 Pseudomonadota bacterium | reverse complement strand
GGCACCGCGGCGATGCTGTCGTCGGCCATCGAGCTGACGAAGGGGATGATCATGATGCCCATCACCAGGCCTGCCGCGAGCGCGCTTTCGCTGCTTGCCGAACTGACGCCGATGGCGATGCCGAAGTCGCGGATGACCGGCGCCACGGTCAGCGCCGCGAAGTAGCCATAAACCACGGTCGGGACGCCGGCGAGGATCTCGAGGATCGGCTTGAGCCACGCACGTACCCGCAGCGGGGCATATTGGGTCAGGAAGATCGCGCTCATCAGCCCCAGCGGGATGGCGACGATCATGGCGATGATCGCGCCGATGAAGGCGGTCCCCCAGAACAAGGGCACCGACCCGAACGCCCCCGACGATCCCGCCTGGTCGGCGCGCATCGCGGTCTGCGGGCTCCACGTGGTGCCGAACAGGAATTCGGTCGGGCTGACCATGCCGAAGAAGCGCAGCGATTCGAACAATAAGGACAGCACGATGCCAAGGGTGGTCAGGATCGCGATCAGCGAGGCGCCGACCAGCAGCACCATGATCCAGCGCTCGACCCCGTTGCGCGCGCGAAAGTCGATCTTGACCCGGCGCATGGCGATGAACGCCCCGGCGAGCGCCAGCGCGATCGCGACGGCGCCGCCAATTGTCGCCAGCCGCCCGCTTGCCTCGGCATAGACCACCGCCAGCGCCGTGGACTCGGGCACGAACCCGGCCTCGATGGCGCCGCTCGCAATGTCGCGGGCTTCGGCCAGGATCGCTTGGCGCTGCATGTCGAAGGCGGGGAGTGCCTGGCCCGCCGGGGTTGCGAGCACCGCCTGGTCGACGAGGCGCGACTGAACGGGTCCCCAGATGGTCAGAAACAGCAGTGCGGGAAGCGCGGTCCACAGCCCGACGTGGAGCGCATGGTAGACGGGCAGGCTGTGGAGCCGCGCCTTGCCGCTCCTGGTCTCGCGGCGCAGCGCCGAGGCCGCGCGATAGGCGACCATCGCCGCGACGACGATGATCGCCACGACGGCGAGGAGTGCAAGGGTCAAGGTCATGACGCTAATTGCCCGGTTCGGCTTATTTGAGCGTCGCGGCGTCGAGCGGGGTCAGCGCCGCCGCTTGCGCGGTCGCCGCGGCGGCATCGGCCGCGGTCAAGGGCACGAGCCCGCGCTTCTCGAGCGGACCGCCCTTGCTCCAGGCCTTGGCATAAGCCGCGATGAAGGCCTTGATCATCGGCTTGGCGGCAATGTGTTCGCCCTTAAAATAAACATAGAGCTTGCGGCTCCCCGGATAGCTCAGGTCGGCGATCGTCACGTCGGTCGGGGTCACGCCGGCAATCGTCACCGGCCGCACCTTGTCGGCATTGTCGTCGAGATAGCTGAAGCCGAGCACGCCCAGCGTGCCGGGGTCGGCCGCGACCTTCTGGACCAGCAGGTTGTCATTCTCGCCGGCCTCCACGAACAGGCCGTCTTCGCGGATCTTGGTGCAGATTTGCTTGTGCTGTTCGGCGTTGGATTCCTTCAGGGCCTTCATCGCCGGATCGCTGTTGCAGCCCTTTTCGAGGATCAGTTCGGCCAGGCTGTCGCGGGTACCCGACGTCGGCGGCGGGCCGAGCACGCGGATCTTGGTCGCGGGAAGCGCCGGATTGACGTCGCGCCACGTCTGCGCGGTATTGGGCTTGCCGAACGGATTGGCCGCCAGCGCCTTGTAGATGTCGGTCACGGTCAGGTTGAGCGCCGGGACATCCTTGCCCGACACCAGCGTCAGGCCATCAATGCCAACGGGCAATTCGATGACGTTCTTCGCGCCATTCTTGGCGCAATCGGCATATTCGCTGGCCTTCATCGCGCGCGAGGCGTTGACCGCGTCGGGGAATTGCTCGCCGACGCCGCTGCAGAATAATTTGATCCCGCCGCCGGTGCCCGTCGATTCGACGATCACGCTGGTGCCGCTGTTGGCGCGCTGGAAGTCTTCCGCGACCGCCGTGGTGAAGGGATAGACGGTCGACGAACCGACGATCTTGATCTGGGTGCCGCCGCGATCGGCCGGCCCGTTGCTCCCGCTATTGCAGGCGGCCAGCAGCGCCGCCACTGGCAGCATCGTCAGAAACTTCGTCATGCCCATTCACTCCTGATGCCGTCTCGACGGACCGCCATGCGGGGACCCCTAGCGAGGCGTGCGCGAATCCCTGTGACGACAGCGTTACAGTTTTATGACTCTGTCGACGTCAATGGCAGCGCGACGGTGACCTGGGTCCCCTTGCCGAGGGCCGAGCGAATTTCGATCGTGCCGCGATGGCGCTCGACGATGTGCTTGACGATCGCCAGGCCGAGCCCGGTGCCGCCCGAGTCGCGGCTGCGCGCGGCATCGACGCGATAAAAGCGTTCGGTCAGGCGCGGGATATGGTCGGCGGCGATGCCATCGCCATGATCGCGCACGACGAGCATCGCGCGCGGCCCGTCGCACCGCACCGACACGTCGATCGTCGGATTCTGTTCGGTGCAACCATAACGCAGGGCATTGCCGATCAGATTGTCCGCGAGCTGGAGCAATTGTCCGAAGTCGCCGCGCACGCGCGCCGCTTTGGGGTCGAGGTCGGGGCGAATCGTGCCGCAGCGCCGCTCGAGCAGCGGCGCGGCATGCTCGATCGCGAGCCGCGCGACTTCCTGAAGTCCGACAATTTCATCGGGCGGGTTGAAACGATCGGCCTCGATCCGCGACAGGCTCATCAGGTCCTCGACGATCCGCAGCATGCGGCGCGCCTCGCCCCTGATCGTCTCGCCGAAACGGCTGCGCAAGGTGTCGGCCATGGCGCCGTCCTCGGCGAGCGTCTCGGCATAGCCGATGATCGTCGCCAAGGGGGTGCGCAGTTCGTGGCTCGCATTGGCGACAAAGTCGGTGCGCATCCGTTCGGCCGCCTGCACCGCCGACCGGTCGGTCAGCCGCACTAGCGAGGCGCCGTCGGCCAGCGGCTGCGTGCTGAGGTGCCACGGACGGTCGGCGGAGCCGATCCCGACGACCTCCATCTGGCCGTCGCGCCCGAGCAGGATCATGTCGAGCGCCAGCGGATGACGGATCGCGAAGCGCAGGTCGCGGCCGATGATCGCCTCGCCCATCAGCTTGCGCGCGGCATGGTTGGCGGCGATCGTGCGCTGCGCACGAACGATCAGCGCGGGCTCCGCGATCGCATCGAAAATGGCACTGGCGAGAGCGGAGATGTCGGCCATGCCGCGTGCCTAGAGGGTCGAGCGGGATTGCGCCAGATCAGGCGGCGCGGCGGTCGGGCTCGACATGCTCGCGGCGATGCGCGCGAAATGCGCCCAGCGCGATGATGATCAGGATCGGATAGCTCCAGAAGCGTTCGGCCGCGGCATAAGCATAAGGCAATAGCGACGCGTCGAATAGCTTGAGGGCATGCGCGGTGCTGGCCGTGAGCTGCAGCCCCGCCACCCACAATGGCCAGAAGCGGCGCGAGTATAAGGCGAGCAGGATGAACGCCGTGAGCGTAGCCAGGTCGACGATCATCGCGCCGCTTTCGACGAAGCGGTAGCGGCCCGGGCCCGGCGTCAGCAGCATGACCGTCAGCGCGGTCGCGACGATGCACACGATCGCCGCGACCCGGGCATCGCGATCGCCGCGCCATAACGCATAGCCGCAGCTGGAAATGAGGAGGGTCAGATAGATGATGATGTTCATGATGCGGTTCGACCGGACCACGCGGCGCGTGTTCCGGTCAACCCTTGATCAGGCAACGACGCGCAGGTCGGTGCGCGCTGTCTTGGGCGGGCATTCGGAGGCGTCACCGAAGCTCACCGTGCGCAGGCCCGGGACGAGCTGCTGCACGTCGACCAATGCGGCGTGGCATTCGGCGATCCCGCCGCGCGCCGACACCAGGCCCTGGAGCGCACCCGCGAGATGCTCCATCGCATCATGACCCGTACCCGTGGAGACGCCGGCGGCAGCGCGCGCGCGGATCATGCGCATTTGCAGCCAGGCCATTTCCTCGAGCGCGCTTTCGATCACATCCTCGACAGCGCGAACCTGCGTGGCGACTTCAAGGGCAGCGGATTCAACGATCTGTTTGCGCATGACATTTCCTTCCCCGAACGCGGGGCTGTCCCGCGCGGCGCCGTGACCGGCCAATGAAGGAATGCCGAAGCCTAGCTGCTGACCATCCGCGAAAGACTCTCGAGGCCCGCGAGATACATTCCCGCCGAAAAGGCCGCGCCCAGCGCGATGAGGATGATCCAGAGCAGTCGGACCGCGACGCTCATCTCATTGGAGGGCTGGCTCCTTGTTGCTATCGGCAAGGACAGGGGAGCCCAGCGATCCGCCGGTCTCTGCTCGGTTTCGATCCCGGCGAGACTGGACTCCCCTGCGCGGCCGGCTTGCCGAATCTGATGACCGACCGCCCCTTGTTGGTGGGCGGGGAGGCCGGCGTCGTCGATATACGGTGGTTGATGTATCAGCCGTTGATATGCGAGATCCGAACCCGCGCGCATCCCCGCGGCGACGATCCGCGCGGCTTCCCCGCGTTTCTCGACACCCAGGATATGAAGCGCCTGGCGGATGCGCTGGTCGACGGTGTGGGGCGAAATCCCCAGGCGCAGCGCGATCTGCTTGGACGACAGATGTTCGTTGACCAGCACCAGGCACTGGCGCTGGCCATCGCTCAATCGCGAAACGCCGCGGTCGGGGGAATCAAGCAAGAGGGCATCCCCAAATGGCGAAGCGCGAGTAGCCACAACCTATTCTCACAAGCAAAGCACGCCGATCAAAGAAGGCAATCGAGCCCGTGACGCTACGACAGGCTGGAGAAAACTGCGAGTCGAAACGGATTAAAGGCCATAATGCGCGATTCAACGTCGGCTGCATGCTGGCGGTGGGGGTGCCTTTGGACCACGCGATTGCGTGGTGGAGAGGGCTGGATTCGAACCAGCGTACGGGAAACCCGGGCAGATTTACAGTCTGCTGCCTTTAACCACTCGGCCACCTCTCCAGAGGCAAGGCGCGCCCAATGGCGGGCCACCGCGATGCTGTCAACCGCGGGGAAGCGCACGGGGCGCCCGACCGCGGTGTGCCGCGCCTTATGGAGCGGGTGAAGGGAATCGAACCCTCGTCGTAAGCTTGGAAGGCTTCTGCTCTACCATTGAGCTACACCCGCGTGATCGGCCAGCAGGGCCATCAGGGCCACCTGTTTTCGCCGGGATACCGAACAAGCGGCGTCGCGTGCGGCCTACTGCCATGACCATGGCGGCATCGTCAACACGGCGATGACTTTGGGACGTCGTTGCGCCGCGCGAAGCGATGCACCATAGGCAGCGGATGTTGAGGGGCATCGTGAAGTCGGTCGCGATCGCGGCATTGGGCAATCCAGCGGCGGTCGCGGTCAAGCTCGCGGCGTTGCGGCGCAGCGGCCGGCTGACGGTCTTGAATCTGCATCGCGTAGGCCCCGACGAGGGCAGCACCTATCCACCGCTTTCGGCCGAGCTCTTCGAGGAACTGCTCAAGTTCGTGACGAAAAAGTTCGATGTCGTCACCTTTCGGACGGCGGCATCGCATCCCGGGCGCAGGCCCAAACTAATCCTGTCGTTCGACGACGGCTATGCCGACTTCTTCGAAACCGCCATGCCGCTGATGCAAAAATATGGGGTTCGGGCAAATTTGAACGTGATCCCGGAATGCGTGGAGGAGGGGCGACCGCCATTTAATGTCGAGCTCGAGGATCTGTTGGGCAAGGCGCCCATGTCGGTGCTCGCCAGGTTGGCCATCCCGGCGCTGCCGATCGATCTCGATCAGCCACGCCGCATCATCGGTCCGCGGGCTTCCAACCACGTCAGGAATCTAACCAAAAGCGCGCAGGTCGCGATCCGCGATGTCGTCGACGCACAGGTCGGCGACGTGCTGCCGGCGTACGCCTCGCGCATGATGAGTCGCGCCCAGGTCATCGAAGCCGCCAAGACGCATGAAATCGGCGCGCATTCCTATGGCCACGCCAGCCTGGCGCTCGAGGACGCCGATTTCCTCCGGCAGGATATCGCGCGCTGCCGCGATTATTTCGAAACGCAACTGGGCCTGCCGATGACCATCTATGCCGTGCCCAATGGAAGTTATCGCCCCGAGCAACTGCGGCTTCTGGCCGATGAAGGGGTCACCGATATCCTCCTCGTGGACGAACGTTTCTCCACGACAGGGGCGCCGGTCCAACGGCGCTTCACCTTCCACGCTTATTCGCGGACGGAAGTCATTTACCGCGCAGTGGGAGCCTATCGGTGGCCAACACGCTCGACCAACTAGGCTATCACGTCGAGCCGCTCAGCGAGCAGAATGTCGGCCTTCTGCGCCCACTCATGCTGGCGTCGTTCGGGCTCGAAGTTCCCGACGGCTATTTCGAATGGAAATTCTTCGGAAGCCCGCACGGCCGCGTCATTGGCTCGCTCGTTCGGCATACCCAGTCGGGCGATCCGGCAAGCTATTACGGGATGATTCCGACGGCGTACCGCATCGGCGGGGAGGTGCGGACGGTGCACCACGCCACTGACGGAATGACCCATCCCGATCATCGCCGGAAGCAGCTCTACGTCGCGGCCTGCCGGGCCACCTACGAGCGTCCCGAATTGCCGTCGGACTTCGTGGGCATCGGGTTCAGCAGCCATGACCTCGTCAAGCCGTACCTCATGCTGGGGTGGCAGCAGCCGATCCTCATCCCGTTTTATTTCAGGCCGCGCCTGCTCTGCTGGTTGGCGCAGGCAAGACGGATCATACCCCTCGCCCCGGCACCGCTGGCCGCAACCGATCATGCGGCCATCATTGCCAGTCGCGCCAGGGATCAAACGACGGTGGAAATCTCGTCCGCCTACCTCGCTTGGCGGTTCGCAAACCCGTCGCATGACTATCTCGTCATCCGCGACGGTGCGTCCTTCGCCGTCTACGTGGTGCTCGACAAGACACTGTTCGTGATCGATTTCCATGCCGGGACAGACGCTCAGCGGCGGCGGCTATTGCACTCGCTGGACGCGGTGGTGCTGGCGCAGAAGTTCAAGGGCATGCTCACGTTCGCCCAGCGCGGCACGCGCTATGAGCGGACGCTCAGGGCAAGCGGCTTCGTGCGCAACGATACCGGGCGTGGACCGGCAGCCAATCGGATTCCCCTGGTTACCTGGTCGCAGGAAGCAGCGCTGCACCAGCCGGACGCCTGGTCGATGACCCCGCTCGACCATGACGCTTATTGATCAGCGTTTGATGCCGAACAGCATGTTGGCGATGAGGGCGAGGAGGATCTTTGGCGAAAAACGGTAGGACAATGACGATTTGAGGCAGTCATTATAGGCGACGCCGCCGTCCCTCAGCCGCGCAAAGGCCATCAGATAACCCATGCGATAATTCACGTCGCGCCGGATCTCCGGATGTTTCGCCAACAGGATCTCGCACGACGTGACATGATCCTTCAGTAAATTCATCTGTGGGTTATGCTTGTCGGGCTTCGTCACATTGTCTTCGTGACGCCGGTATTTCCCCAACACCTTGTCGATATAATCGATCGTGCCGCCGCCGCTCAGGCATTCGACATAATAGAGCCAGTCGGACGCGACGCGGATCGATGGTTCGAAACCGTGTGGCGGAGACTTTGACGCGCGGACCATGTTGGACGTCGCGCCGTTGAAACTGCCGTGCCTTACCAGCGTCGAAATCGTCCCCGAACGCGGCTTGTCGACGTCGCTGAAGTGGCCGAGCGTCTTGCCGCTATCCGAATTGAAGATTTCGAGATCGTGATACACGATCGCGCAGTTGGGATGACTCTCCATATAGGCGACCTGCGTTGTGATCTTTCCGGGCAGCATCAGGTCGTCGCCTGCCATCCACGCGATATAATCGCCGGTGCACGCGTCGAGCGCCGCCTGCTGGTTGACGGTTACGCCACCATTTTTCGCGGCGATGACCGGCACGATCTTGGCGCCGTGACGCGCGTGATATTCGGCGATGAGCTGCGGGGTCGCGTCGGGTGAGGCATCGTCGGCGACGACGATTTCGATGTTTGGATAGTCCTGGGCCAGGATGGCGTCGAGGCACTCACGGAGCAGTTCGCACTGATTGTAGGTGACGACCGCGACACTGACCTTGGGCAGATTACTGACAGTTTTCATTGAATTTCCTAACGCCCACGCCACGCCGGGGGGCGTTTCTCAAGGAAGGCGCGCGAGCCTTCCCGATAATCTTCGGTGAGCTGGAGTTCGCGCTGCAGGTCGTTGCCCATGGTGTAGAGCGCGCTACTGTCGAGGTCCAAGGCGAGACGCGCCATCTGCAGGCTCTTGCTGACGGCCAGCGGCGAATTGACGCAAATTCGCCGCGCCATCGCCATCGCCGCGGGCATCAGCTGGTCGGCGGGCACGACCTGGCTGACGAGGCCATAATGGGCGGCCTTTGCCGCATCGATCGGGTCGCCGGTGGCGATCATTTCGAAGGCCAGGCTGCGCGGGAGCGCGCGCGGCAGCCGATAAAGGCCGCCCGCCGAGGCGATCAGCCCCCGCTTGACTTCGGGAAGGCCAAACTTGGCGTTCTCGACCGCGATCACGATGTCGCACGACAGTGCAATTTCGCAGCCGCCGGCCAGCGCAAAGCCGTTTACCGCCGCAATCCACGGCTTCGCGCGATCGGCATGCGTGAAGGCGGCAAATCCGCCGTCTGGCGTAAACAGCAAATCAAGTTCACCGGCGGCAACGGCATTGAGATCGGCGCCGGCGCAGAACGACACATCGCCTTCGCCGGTGATGATGGCAACGCGGATCGCCGGGCTGTCCTCGACCAAGCGGATCGCTTCCTCGAGCTTGCGCGTCGTCTCGCGGTCGATGGCGTTGCGCTCGCGCGGCCGCGCCAAAGTGATGACCGCGATCGTCTCGTCCATCACCTTCACGTCGATCGCCATTCGTACGCCCCCATCGGCCGATTCGACCCGAACGCGGGCCTAGGGTGGCCCAAGCTTCAGTTCAACACGTTCTTCCCCGCCGGACTGGACCGGCGAGCGGGCAGGGGCTTGTCAGCGCGCGAAGGCCAGCAGCGAGACGGTCGATGCGAGGATCGACAGGACGATCAGCAAGACGAGGAGGAATTGGTGCCCCATCGCCGTGTTGCGCTCCTCGACCGCGCGCGCATTGACCGACAGGCGGCCGTCGGCGTGATGCTGGATGAGGCCGCGCGCGATGGCCTGGTCGATCAGTTTCGCTTCGGCCGGCGTGGCGTTGTCGATCGCGATCGCGGTCGCCTGGTTCAACGCCTTGGCCTTGGTCAGCCGCGCGACCGGATCGGCGGCTTCGCTTTGCTGGGCCGCGATCAGGGCGGCGGTGACAGCTGCATTCATGATACTCTCCCTGCGCCAAGTATAACGCCGCAAACCGCCGCCGCCAGCGGAACGACTCTTCGCCCCGACGATTGAATCGCCGGCGTATCGAACAAGGGAGGCGAGGATGGCGGCACGACCGAGCTGGCGGGGACAGATCAGGCTCGCCCTGGTCGCGATTCCGGTCGAGATCTTCCCCGCGACCAAGGCGGGGCGCTCGATCGCCTTCCACCAGATCCACGAACCCTCGGGCCAGCGCGTCAAATATGAAAAGATCGTGCCCGGGATCGGCCCGGTCGACCGCGACGAGATCTTGAAGGGCTATGAAGTCGAGAAAGGCGAATATGTCCTGCTCGACCCCGAGGAGATCGAAAAGGTCAAACTGGAAAGCCGCAAGACGCTCGAACTCACCCAATTCGTCGACCTCGCCGACATCGACCCGATCTATTACGACAAGCCTTACTTCGTCGTCCCCGCCGACGACCTTGCCGAGGAAGCCTTCGTCGTGCTGCGCGAGGCGCTGCGCCAGGCCAAGAAGGTCGGGATCGGCCAGCTCGCCATGCGCGGGCAGGAATATGTCGTCAGCTTGAAAGCATGCGGTCGCGGCATGGTGCTCGAAACGCTGCGCTACGCCGACGAGGTCAACAAGGCATCGTCCTATTTCCGCGACATCGGCGACGCCAAGCCCGATCCCGACTTGCTCGAACTGGCGCAGACGCTGATCGACAAGAAGTCGGGCGACTTCGACGCCTCGACCTTCCAGAATCGCTACATCGACGCGCTGAAAGCACTGATCGCCGAGAAGCAGAAGAAGAAGGGCAAGCGCGTCATCCAGGACACGAGCTCGGATGCGCCCTCGAAGGGGTCGAATGTGATCGACCTGATGGCCGCGCTCAAGAAGAGCCTCGACGGCGCTCCGCCCAAGAAGGCCGCCGCAACCAAGAAAGCGCCCGCGAAGAAAGTGGCCCCGGCCAAGAAGCGCGCCTGACCCATGGCCCGGCCGCTGCTCGACATCGCCACCTATAACAAGAAGCGCGACTTCACGAAGACCGCCGAGCCCAAGGGCAAGAAGGGCCGCGCGAAGGGCGACAGCTTCGTCGTCCAGAAGCATGACGCCTCGCGGCTCCACTGGGACTTCCGGCTCGAGCTCGATGGCGT
>JAZKHF010000034.1:0-63772 GCA_040385545.1 Pseudomonadota bacterium | reverse complement strand
TGGGCAAATTCTACCACCGCGCGCCGGGCGGGGAGAGCTGGGCCGACGTCATCCTCCGCCTTCGCTCGGCGCTTAATACCATCAACCTGCATTATGCCGACAAGCGCGTGCTGGTCGTCTGCCACCAGGTCGTGGTGCTGTGCATGCGATACATATTGGAAGAACTTACCGAGGCCGAGATTCTCGCCATCGACCGCCAAGCCGAGATCCTCAATTGCGGGATCGCCGCCTATGACTTCAGACATGACGAGCATGCGTTATGCGTTCCCACCCTTGCCTTGTGGAACCATGGCGCGCCGATGGAGGAGGATGGCACGCCCAAGACCGCCGAGCGCGACATGATGACCGGGTCGCGATGAGCAAGGTCGCACGTTCCAGACCAAAACCGCTGACCGCCGCCGAATTGAAGCGCCACCCGCTGCCGCCGGTCGCGGGCGGCGACAAGGACAGCCACGGACAGATATTGATCATCGCCGGATCGCGCGAGGTGCCCGGCGCGGCCTTGCTCGCCGCCCACGGCGCGATGCGCGCCGGGGCGGGCAAGCTGAAGCTGGGGGTGCCCGATGCAATCGCCATCCCGCTTGGCGTGGCAATGCCCGAGGCAATGGTGGTCGGGTCGGCTACCGCCCGCGACGGCGGATTCTCGCGCCGCGCGGTCGCCGCCTTGATTGACCTCGCTAAGGATGCGGACGCCATCGTCGCGGGCCCAGGCCTCGCCGCCAATCCCGCCGCGACCCGACTCGCGGGCAAGCTGTGCGCGCTTGGCCGGCCGCTGGCACTCGACGCCGCCTTGCTCCACGCACTCCCCAATCGCCAGGCCAGTGCGAAGGCCGCGGCGATCCCGCCGATCCTTCTCCCCCATGCCGGCGAAATGGCCAGCCTGCTCGATTGCGATCCGGCCGAGGTCGAAGCCGATCCGCTCGGGCACGGTCGCGCCTGCGCCAACCGCTATGATGCGCTCGTGCTGGTCAAGGGCGTCGCAAGCCATGTCGTCGCGCCCGACGGCCGGGCATGGCATTATCCCGGCGGCGGCTCCGGTCTCGGCGTGTCGGGATCGGGCGATGTTCTGGCGGGGATTGTCGGCGGCCTGCTTGCGCGCGGTGCCGCGCCGCTGAGTGCCTTGTTATGGGGAGTCTGGCTCCACGGCGAAGCGGGCAAATCGCTGGCCAAAGAAGTCGGACCCGTCGGATATCTGGCGCGCGAAATAGCGGATGCAGTCCCGTTCCTGCTTCGCCGCGCCTAGACGCCAGACCTCGGCACTCGGCGCTTTAGCACGTCGCCAGGTGACCACGGAGGATGTCCATCCTACTTCCTGCCAGACCCGGGCTCGGCTTGCTTGCGATGGAGCTCGGCGGTGACCGATTCCGGAAGCACTCCCGCAGCGACCACCTGCGCCTGGTTCATCAGCCCGTGAACCACCTCAGTCTCACCCTTATTCATCGCGTCCCAGCCTGTCCTGGCGACGTCTGCAGGATCATCCTTTTTCTGCTGCCCGACCTTCGTATCCAGCATGCCCGCCCGGGCGAAGAATTCGGTGTCGGTCGCACCAGGCTTGAGGCAGGTGATTGTCACGCCGGACTCTTTGCATTCGTTGGCAATCGCGGCGGCAAAGCTGTCGATGAACGCCTTGGTCCCGTTATAGACTGCGTTGAAGGCGCCGGGAACATGTCCGGCGATCGATCCGGTAATCAATATCCGGCCCTGTCGGCGTGTCGTCATCGCTTTCAGCACCGGCTGGATCAGCAACAATGTTCCGGTGACATTGGTGTCGATGGTGTGGCGCCAGCGGTCAAGTTCCTGCTTGACGAAGGCTCCGCCAAAGCCGACCCCCGCATTGGCCACCAGCACGTCGATATCGCGCCCCCCAGCCGCATCAAGCAATTGCCCAACGCCTTGCGGCGTCGCCAGGTCACATTCGACCTGCCGTACCTCTACACCAAGGTCGCCAAGCCCAGCAGCGGCGTCGACGAACGGCGTATCGGCTGCGACCAGCAGGTCATAGCCATCCTTGGCCGCAAGCTTGGCAATCTCCAGCCCGATGCCCGACGAGGCCCCAGTGACGATCGCAAACTTACGCATCCGCCATCTCCTTCGATCCGAATTCGTTGCAGCTGACCTTAACGTCGCCCTTGGCCATTTCGGGCTTGAGCACGATCTTGGTGTAATCGTTCTGCTCATCGTGCCAGTGGCGGTACATCTCCGGCCCATCCTCCAGGCTGGCCCGGTGCGAGATCAGGAAGGTTGTATCGAGCCTGCCCTCGCCGATCATCTCCAGCAATTGCCTGCCGAACTTCTGGACATGGGTCTGGCCGCTTTTCACGCTCAGCCCCTTTTCCATCAGCGCGCCGATAGGGAATTTGTCAGCCATCCCGCCATAGACGCCGGGGATCGACAGGCGCCCGCCCTTGCGGCAGCAGATGATCATCTGGCGCAGCGCCATCGGTCGATCGGTGCCAAGGAAAGTATGCGCTTTCACGGTGTCGATGAGGTTGTCGATCGCAAGGCCGTGGCTCTCCATCCCGACCGCATCGATGCAGGCGTCCGGCCCGATCCCCCCGGTCATTTCGAACAGCGCCTCGCGGATATTCACTTCCTCATAATTGAGCACTTCGGCGCCCATCGACGCGGCCAGCTTGAGCCGACGGGGATAATGATCGATTGCGATCACCCGGTGCGCGCCGAGCAGGATCGCCGACTGGATCGCGAACAGGCCGACCGGCCCGCAACCCCACACAGCAACGGTATCGCCCGGCTCGATCTCGGCATTGACCGCCGCCTGCCAGCCGGTCGGCAGGATGTCGGACAGGAACAGCACCTGGTCGTCTTCCAGCCCGTCGGGAATGACGATCGGCCCGACGTCGCTGTATGGAACGCGGAGATATTCGGCCTGCCCGCCGGCATAGCCGCCGGTCAAATGCGCATAACCGAAAGCGCCGCCCATCGGATAACCATAAAGAGTTTCCGACGCGTCCGACGTATCCGCCGGGTTGCTGTTGTCGCACGCCGCAAACTGCAATTTTTCGCAGAAGAAGCAGGATCCGCATGAAATGGTGAACGGGATCACTACTCGCTGTCCCTTCTTCAGGGTCGATTTCGCGCCCACCTCGACGACTTCGCCCATATTCTCGTGGCCCATGATATCGCCCGCGCGCATTGTCGGAATATAACCATCGTAGAGATGCAGGTCGGACCCGCAGATCGCGGTCGATGTGATCTTGATGATGCAATCGCGCGGATTGACGATTTCGGGATCGGGGACGGTGTCGATGCGGACGTCGTGGCGGCCGTGCCAGGTTAATGCGCGCATGTCGCGATCTCCTAAATTCGTGCTTCGGTGGGGGTCTCGGATGGGCGCGCTGAAGGACTGGCGTTGACCGTCACTTCGCCGGTCTCGAGCAATTGCTTGAACCGCCTAAGGTCGAGCCGCGCCTGGATCGCGGGCTCGCGGCGGAACAGTTTGGCGGCCAGTTTGCCGATTGCTCCGCCTGGCGGGGCGTAGGTCAGAATGAGAGTCACGATCGTCCCTCGCTCGGGTGCCGCATCCTTGAACGTCACTTCGCCGGCGGTATCGATCTGGCTCTCCGATGTACTCTTCCAGGCGATCCGCTCGCCCGGAACGTCATGGGTGATTTCGGTAATCAGCTCGACCGCCTTTCCGGCGGGGGCCTCGATTAACCAGCGTGACTTCTTTTTGCCGATCATCTCCACCGAGCGGACATTGTCCATGAACTCCGGAAAACGCGTGAAATCGCGCCAGCGTTCGTAAACGTCACGGCGTGGCCGATTGATCGTCTGGCTACGACCGATCAACTCGCCATGATCGCCCGCTGGTGTATCCTTATAGGCCCAGGGCGGCGCATCGCTGACCATTGCCTCGCTATTGGACCTGCGCCCGAACAGCATCGCCGCGCCGGCGACCGCGACCACCGCGCCCGCGCCAAGCGCCATTTTCGCACCAAGCCATTCGGTGCGTTCACGTTCGGATTTGGCGGTTTCGGATTTGGTTGGCATGGCGGTCTCCCGGCTGGCCGACAGCGCGAAAGGCTATCGTGCCGCCGTGTCTGACAAACTGGCAAGACGGCGACCCGTTCCAATCCAAATCCATTGGCACAGCATCGATTTTTGCCGATTGTTCGCCGTCGCGGTCTGCCCCTGATCTATGGAGCAAGCGATGGGAATCGATCAGTCGAGGGACTGCCGCGACAGATCGATTCAACAGTCTAGCGATCCATTCTGAGTGGTTCGCCGAATGAAACAAGTTTGCGGCCACGTCGTTGTGCCGACGTCATGACCCATTCCACCAAAGGTAGCAGGATCCAGACGATCGGTTGCACGGTTTCGGCGTTCGTATCCGACCTGTTTGCCAATCCGGTCATGCACATTGGCGTGATCCTGTTCTGCCTTGGCTGGTTCGCCATCGGCCTGCAAACTGAACTGCTGACGGCGGCACTTTCGATCCTCGCCATCACCCTCACACAGATGGTTCTCAATCGGCAGAACCAGCGCGAACTAGACGCACACCGGCGCGACGTCGCCCTGCATGCGAAGCTCGACGAACTCATCATTGCCAAACGCGGCGCACGCGACGCGATGGCCGGTATCGAGTCGCTGGACGAAAGGGACATTATCGCGTTGCGCGAACACAGGGAGAAGCGAAGGGATTATCGGCGGAGTTAGAGAGGCTGCGGCTGCCCTCCGCTTCGACGTGCAGCCTTCACAATGGCAACCGGCTGCGGGATTGTCGCCAGGGGTCAGCGGCTAAAGTTCAGATATGGCTTGGATCGCTGCCTGACCAATGCCTGACTTGGCATGCCATGGCCCACGCATGATGCGGACCGCCGAACGCCGGGCACGCGCGAACGGGGCAAGTTCAGTCGCAACGGCAAAAAGTCGGACCGCGACGTCGATGACGACGATGCACCTCTTCGGTGTCAGTTGCCGAGAGACACGACAGACACATCGCGTGAAGTCTGGTGGGCAGGCTCCCCCTAATCTGCGTCATGGCTGTGGGTGGCGGTGCGCGCATTGCCTGCCGCCCCATTGCCATTTCCTTCCCACCAATAGGGCGGGCGAAGGCGATTGCCGGTCGAGCGCTCGTTCAATGTCGCCGCATCGTAGAGACGTCCGCCAAGCATCACCATATCGACCTTGTCGCTGTTGCGGATATTGTCGAGCGGATTGGCGTCGAGGATGACAAGATCGGCGAGCTTTCCCTGCTCGAGCGTGCCAAGATCGCGGTCGAGACCGAGCGTCTTGGCCGGCATAACGGTCGCCGCCTGAAGCGCCTGGAGCGGAGTCCATCCGCCTTTGACGAAGCTCCACATTTCCCAGTGCGCGCCGATCCCGTCCTGCTGCCCGTGAGCGCCAATACTGACCTGCACGCCACGGTCGGCGAGCTTGCGCGCCTCGCGCGCCGCCCAGGTGTCGGCATAATCCTCCTCGGGCGCGATCTCGCGCCGGGCATTCGCCGCCGCCAGCGTGCCCGGCGGGATGTGCGCCTTGAGCAATGGATGTTCCCAGACGTTGGTGCGCGAGCGCCAATAGGGGTCCCCGCCCGGACCACCATAGGACACGACCAGGGTCGGGGTATAATTGGTCTTGGTCTGCGACCACATCTGCAGCACGTCTTGATAGAAGACGCTGCCAGGCACATTATGCTCGACAGTCGCATTACCGTCCTGGATCAGGCTCATGTCCATGTTGAACAGCGAGCCGCCTTCAGGAACGACCAGCATATTCTCCGCCTGTGCCGCCGCGACCACCATCTGCCGTTGCTCGCGGCGCGGCTGATTGTAATTCTTCACGCTCCACGCGCCCTGCGCTTTCAGGCGCCGAACATGGGCAATAGCATCATCGAGCTTGCCGATTTCGGCGAATGCTCCGGCGGCTTTCGCGCCATAGATGATCTCGCCGGTCGAGAATATCCGCGGTGCGAGGATCAGCCCTGCGCGCTGCATTTCGGACGCCGCGAACACTTCCGATGCGCGATTGGACGGATCGTGGATGGTCGTCGTGCCGAGCGCGAGATTGACCTGGGCCGACCAGTTCTGCTGCGGGACGAGACCATTTTCGCCCTGCGGCCCATGGGCATGGGCATCGATGAAGCCGGGCACGATCGTCTTGCCTGTCACATCGATTGTGCGCGCCCCTGCGGGGACCGCAACGCTGCCGCTCGGGCCGACCGCGACGATCCGGTCACTTTGTATGACGATGACGCCATTCTCGATGATCCCGCCGCCAGGACCGCGCATGGTAACGATGCGGGCACCCGTCAGGACCAGGGTGCCCGCTGGTTTGTCGGCGCGAACCGATCGGGAAAGGGAGAGACCGCTCTTTGGCGGGACGTAACCGGCCTGATAGGCTGCCCGCGTGTCGATGCTGTGAAGCGTCGGCCCAACGCTCCAGTGGACCTGTGCGCCAGCCTGCGAAAAATGAATGAAATCGGCGCCGCCCTGGCTGAGGCGTATCGAGGGCAAGGCCCCTTTTTCCGTCGCCGCTTCAACATTCTGGGCCCCGGGGAGCAACGGCATCAAAAAGGCTTCATAATTCTGGCGAAAGGCGACCGAGCGGCCATCCGGCGCGACCTGGAAGTCACTGGTCAGGTCGCCCGAGGCGTGCACCCGTCGTGCATCCCCTGACAGATTGGTGCTGACCAGCTGAAGCTTGTCACTGTCGCGCGCGGTCATGAAGACGCGGTCATTCGCTGACCCGAATTGCGGATTGCCGGCATCGCGCTTTACCAGCCGCGGACTGCCACCGCCGACCGGAACGACATAGATACCCGAATCCCGGCCCCATTTGTCCGATGTGAGGTCGCCGCCCGAGCCAGCCTCGAAGGCCACTAGTCCGCCATCGGGCGAAAAGCGCGGGTTGGAATAATGTCCCGGCTGGGCCGTGATCGTCGTGGGCCTCCCGCCGCGCGCGGCAACCGTCCTGATCCGGCCCAGATCCCGGTCGGTCCAGCTGACGAACGCGATCGAACGACCGTCGCGCGACCAGGTCGGCCAGGCCTCGAGGCCATCCTCGCCGCTGGTCAGTCGGCGGGCCGGGCCGTCCGCGGGCCGAAGCCACAATTTGCCGAGCGATTCATAGACCAGCTGGCGGCCGTCGGGCGACGTCTGCGCCCAGCGGATCATCTTCGTGTCGAAGCTGGCCGGAGCGACGTCGATCGTCGGATGGAGCGAGTTGGCGACCACGCGGTCGTCCCGCACCCGGAACGGAATTTCGCGAGCCTCTCCGCCGGTGATCGGCAGTCGCTTTATCTTTCCGCCGGACCAGAAGACCAGCTCCCGGCTGTCCGCTGTCCAGTCCATGTTGGGATAGACGCCCGTGACCGCCCAGGTTTCCTGCATGTCCTGGTCGGGAAGGTCGTAGAGCTTGCGTTCATTGCCGGTGCCGAGATCGCGAACATAGAGTTTGGACTTCGCTCGCTCGCGGCGGACAAAGGCAAGATATTTGCCATCGGGCGAGGGCGTCGGCCGGACCGCTCCGCCGATCCCGCCGGTCAGTCGGTGGGTTTCGCCGGTCTCCAGTTCATAGCGGTCGATCGCGAACAGGGCGCGGTTGGAATCCTGCGCATATTGGAAAATATTGCCCGGCGTGACATTGCGCGAAAAGTAGATGCTCTTGCCATCGGCCGCGAACGTCGGCTCCCCCAATTCCTTTTGCAATTTCTCGTCGGCGCGCTTGACCAGCTGGACACCGCCGCCGCCGTCGACATGATAGAGCCACACCTCACCGGTGCCGAGCGAGCGCCCGGTGGTAAAATGCTTCTTCGCGACGATGTAGCGACCGTCCGGGCTCCAGCTCGGCTGGTTGAGCAGGCGAAAGTCTTCCTTGGTCAATTGGCTCCTGTTCGAGCCATCGGCGCCCATGATCCAGATATTGTCGCCGCCGCCGCGGTCGGAGACGAAGGCGATGCGCTGGCCGTCGGGCGACCAGCGCGGCTGCTGCTCATAAGACAGGCCTTGCGCGATCCGGGTCGGCGTACCTCCACCAATTGGCATGACGTAGATGTCACCGAGCATGTCGAACACGATGCGCCTGCCGTCGGGCGACACGTCGACGTTCATCCATGTGCCTTCGTCGGTATCGATCGGGACCTTGCCCAAGGTGAGGCCTTGCGGTGCCTCGACGTTCCACTTGTCCGCCGCCCTTTTATCGCGCTGCTCGGCGACCGCCGCCGGTGGCGGACTGTGCTGGGTCGCGGCCTCGCTGGCGCCGACTTCGGGCGGGGCTTGCGCCGGTACCTGCGCAAATGCGGTGCCGGCGAGGAGAAGGGACGTGAGCGAAAGCTTGGCAAGCATGAGGAACCTTGGGCTTTGATTGACGGATCACTGCCCTGAAAGTGCAGCGCAACCCATGGTGTCGCCTGATCGGACCGGTGGCAAGCGCTGAAACTGCCTGTCCGCCAAGCTTCATCGCGACTCCCAAAGCCAGGCGCGTGCCAATCGCCGCGCGGCTGCGACTTGCGACCGGCGTCGGCAGCGCAGTCGTCAATGAAGGCCGGGTCAGGGAAATGCGGGCATTCTTACGAAGAACAGTTTCGATCCAGCCTGGCCTACGCCAGATCCGCTGTCGCCCGAGCGGCCCGTCGGCCGAACGATGACAAACAGGGCCGTGTCGGGTGGACGGGGCCTGACATGGCCTGATCGAGACGGTGGCCGACCCTGGACGAGTTTCGCTACATAGGCCCTGGTTTCGGCGGGGAGTGTGCGACCCGATCGAAGCGCCGCAGCGTAACGCGCCGGCCCTGCATTGTAAGCGGCGAACAGGCCGGGATAGCCGAACCGGTCATACATCATGCGAAGGTAAGCGGTGCCGGCGATGATATTGTCGCGCGGGTTATGCGGATCGGCACCTAGTCCATGCATCGCTCGCAATTCCCGCCAGGTGCCGGGCATAACCTGCATCAGCCCCATGGCACCGGCGTGACTGACGATCGGCCGACCATTAAGCATTGTCCTGCCGCCGCTTTCCGCGCGCATGACACGGGTAATCCAGTCCACCGGAACAGCGAAGCGCGAGGATGCCTCGGCGATCAGGGGTGCCCAACGGTCGACCTGCCCCGCTGTCGCGGGAGCCGTTGAGCATAAAGCGAGCGCCAGGATCGCGCGCATCAGCGTGCCCATAAAAGGCTCGCTCGTCCAACGATTTGGGACCGCCGCGTGATCCCAAAATAGCGACCGTCGAAGGATGTCTCGTGCCCCGCCATCAACAGGAACAGGTCGCTGCCCGCGATGGTCTCGCAACCCGCCCACTGCGGCAGGGGACGACCCAATCGATCGCGAGGCCGCCGCCGGGCGACGGGGCGACCATTGACGAACAATTGGTCACCGACGGCGCAGACGCGGTCGCCGGCGACCGCCGCGACCTGTTTCACCAACGGCACGTTCGCAGGAATATAATGGCGCTGCGCTCCTAGCCGGCGCGCGGCGTCGGGCGGCCGGGCTACGACCATGGCACCGCGCCGCAGGTTCTCGGCCGGACCGATACGATATAAACCGATCGGACTGCTGGCGGTGGTGTTCCACAGCAGCAAAGGTTGAGGCGGATGCCACAATCTGACCAACAAACCCGTGATCAGCAAGGCGACGCCGGCCGCGGGCAGCAACGCCCAGGGTCGGATACAACGGATCCGCGCGGCCAGCGGCAACTTTGCCATCAAGCGCGGTGAAACGACGCCGTTCGGTTCAACCATGGCCATTGGGCAATGCCGTCTCGCCCCTCGACCATAAGTCGAGATCATCGATGTGATAGCGGACATAGCGGCTGTGCCGCCGGAAGCCGGGACCGCCGCCCGCGGCGCGCATGGCCTGAAGCTTTCGCGGACTCAATCCAAGATAGAATGCGGCCTGCTCGGTCGACAGAAAGGGACTGCCCTTCTTGGCGCGTGCGGCACGCGCGATCTCATCGTCCATCGACATTCGGGGCGATCCTGGTCTGGCCTTCGATGCCGACGATTTGCCCCATCGGCCCAGCTTGGGCGAGGCTCGAAAATGAGGTGAGCGAAAAGCGAGCCCAATCAGGGCACGGCGCGTTCCATCTCAATATCACTCCTGGACCGACCTGAGCGATCGCGCCCGACGTGCCGACTCGCCGGAAGACATTCACGCAAGAGAGTTCTCATATGTCCCCCAATTAACGTCCGCCGCGCCTCGCATTCCAATTGAACAGAAAATTCCGATGCTCGGCCCAAGTCTGGCCCACTGCCCTATCCGCCGCGAGGCAGACGACGAGGGAAAGGGTGTCGCTCCATCCAATACGAAAACTGGCGCAAGTCCGGCCGCGATCAATCCGCGAACCGCCAGCGACAAATTCGCTGTCGTAGAATGATCGGAAAACCATTCCGTCCAGATTGGAGCACTATCTTCTTGGCGTAGGGTTTGTCCCGCGCGGTCGAGAGGTCGCCCGACATTGTCCTCCGGCCCTGACCGGCGATCCGAGCGCGTCAGAAAGAAACGATCACCAGCGTGAAGGCCAGGAATGCAAGGCAGAAGGTTGCGCCACTGAGGATGCGCCGGAACCAGCCGACGGTCCTGTCGGCAGGGCCTCCCCTCAACATTGGTGGTTCCGCCAATATCGCGGCCAGCGAATGGCGCCGCCGGCGCGAACTATCGCGCAGGACAGATCGCCGAACCCTGGCGAGCGGCACCAGGCCGCCGTTCGGCTGCCGCCGGCACTGCCCTCCGATCGGCAGGTCATGGTCCCGGCGACGACGGTGACGTGACCGGTCGCCAGCGTGCCCCGCTTGCCGCCCAGCAGCCTCACCAGCCGGTCGCGGGCATCTGTCCCGCTGACCGCGGGACAGGGCTGCGAGGCCTTGCAGCTGCCGTCGATTTCCCGCGCCGCCACCCCGGCAATGCGGATTCTTGGCCCTTCGGCGCACCAGATCGGGCCGTCGCCATCCCACACCGCGGTCGGTGTACAAAGAAACACCGATCCGGCGGCGACGATCTCGGTCAGCATAACGTCATGGCATCGTTGGCGCAGCCGCGAGGCCCGCCGCCCGCTGGGCGATTATCCCGGGTCATTCGCAGCCGATCCCGTCATTGTCACGGTCCAGGTGCGATCCATAGCCCGGGTCGCCGCGGCGGACCGGAGCGGCACCCGCGGCCCGCGCCATGCTGCAATTGGCAAAGGCGTTTCCACCCGGCCGCGCTGACAGGAGCTGGCGCTTGGCACTTGCCGAAGCGCCGCGATGGCAATGATAGCCGCCGTTCTTCCGGTCATTGTGACAACCGTCGGCGTTCAGGCCGCCGCCATGCGCCAGCGCCCCCGATGATATGCTCAATGGCGACACCAAAAGCGCCATCAGGATCCAGTTACGCATATGTCTGCCCCACAATAACGACTCGGCTGTGCCATTCGGCCCAGTCCGCCCTCACATGTCAAACGCCGATGAACGTCGATCATTCTTTTTCCGACAGCAATGTCCAGTATCCCCCGGCCGCCATCGCCTTTGCGTTTCGGACCAGCCGCTGAACCTGCGAGCGCACCGTCGGACGTTCGATGCGCCAGTGCGGGTCGGCCACGCTGGCATCGAACAGATGCTCGGCGATCAGTCGTTGCGGCGCGTCTTGGGCGAGCGCGTCACGGACGCGGAGCATCCTCGCAAGTCGCGCGCCGCGCGCCGCCGACACCGGCGCCGCTTGAATAAGCCGCCCAGACCGCGATAGCCCGTCCAATTGTTCGAGCATGGCGATATGCGCCCGCAGTTGGGCGGATCCCGCGACCTCGAACGAGAGGCCGACCGGGGCGGCGGTGAGGGCGCTGCCGACAAGGTCGATCCGCAACGATGTGTGCCCGTTCGAAATCAGATGATGGACCAGCCGGCCCACGCCGGGCACCGAAGTCGATCGCCGCGCGATCACTGCAAGGTCAAAGCCCTCGCCATCGCCCGGTCGAGCGATGGCCTCTAGAACGAAGCGCGACACCTGCCTGGTCCAGATCGGCCGCGCCCGCTCGGCGGAAAGAGCGGGATCCTCGAACCGGTGAAGTCCCCAGGCGCGAGCATTTGCCTGTCGGTCGTCGGGTCCCGGCGACGAATCCAGTCCCTGGCGCGCGGCGCGGCGGTAGGCGGGATCGCGACGCAGCCATTCCCAGGCCCATCCAGAGCGGTCGAGCGCGATAAGTGGTCGATAGGCCTCTGCGTCGCGCCAGGCGGGCATCCACGCCCGAGCCATCAGCCGGATCGGTGCCGCAACATGACATCATCACCGGTAGCCGCGGATCATCGCCGTGCGCCGCGGGAGCCAGACCACGCCGGCTTGCCTTGCGCCACGCCATGTCGTTCCGCGCGTCGCTCGGCGTGAACTTAGGGGACCGCAATGGGACATCGGACACTCTCCGGCGCGGCGTCCCACGTGGCGACGCATCGGAGAACAGATTATAAATACGATATATTCTGGAAATAACCATTTCTGGGTAGCATGATAGCAATGCCGAACGGATCGCAGACGCGGTCGAGACCCGCCGTCTGCGGCATAACATGGGGACGACTCGGGTTTCGCGACTTGGACAGCGCGCCCACGAGTTCGCGTGATGTGTGTGCGGTGGCGAGTTTCGATCTGGTTCAGCAATTCGTCCGGGATGTCGGCCGGATCGAGACCGAACATGAGTTGACGCAGTCGCTTGACGAAATGTCGTTAAGCCTCGGCTTTGCCTATTTCGCGCTGACCCACCATGTCGATTTGCGCCACGCCCCGCAGCCGGCGATCCGGCTCGCGACCTATCCCACCGAATGGATCGACTATTTCGATTCAGAGCGGCTCGGACCGCTCGACCCGGTGCACCGGGCAAGCCATTTGACTAGCGTCGGATTCGCCTGGTCGAAGGTCCCGTCGATGATCAACCTGACCAGGCGCGACCACGAGATTCTCGATCGGGCCGCCGGGGCCGGGATCGGCGAGGGTTTCACGATCCCGGCGCACGTACCGGGCGAATCGCTGGGCAGCTGCTCGTTCGCCACCCGCCGTGGCGAGCCGATCCCGGAAGACGCATTACCGTCGGTCCAATTGGTCGGGCTGTTCGCATTCGAGGCGGCGCGGCGGATGTCGCGAATGCGCTCGTTCGAGACCGACCTTCCCGCCTTGACCGATCGTCAGCGCGACTGCCTGGTGTGGGCGGCGCGCGGCAAGTCTGACTGGGAGATCAGCCGGATCCTGGGCATCAGCCATGACACCGTCGTGCAGCACGTCAAACAGGCGCGCGAACGCTACGGGGTCGGCAAGCGCACCCTGCTCGCCATTCACGCCTTGTTCGACGGGACGATCAGCTTTCTCGATGTGATGCGCCGCTGACCCCCCATTTCTGGGGATGGCGGGCTGCTCGCCACGCCGCGATGTTGGCTTCTTCAATCAGGGGGAGCCAGAGCCATGCCGATCACCATCGTCCGTTCCACCGGCCCGGCCGACGATCGCGCGCTTCGCGGCATGTTCGCCGCGCGCAAGCAGGTGTTCGTCGATCTTCTGCGCTGGGATCTCCCGGTGCTCGACGATGCTTACGAAATCGACCAGTTCGACGACGGCCATGCCATCTATCTGATGGTGACGGACCGCGGCGGGCAGCACTTGGGATCGGCGCGCCTGCTCCCGACCTCGCGGCCCTATCTGCTGCACGCTCTATTCCCGATGCTGTGCGAGGGGGAATTGCCGACCGCTGACGACTGCTGGGAGATCACCCGCTTCTGCCTCGATCGCGGGCTTCGCGCCGACGAGCGGCTGGGGATCCGCAATGCCCTCATTCATGCGCTCGCGGTCCATGCGCTCGAAGCGGGCATCCGCACCTATGTCGGAGTCGCGGAGCTTGCCTGGCTGCAGCAGATACTGGCGTTCGGCTGGCGCTGCCGGCCGCTCGGCTTTCCGCAACCGGTCGGCGGCCGGACGCTCGGCGCGCTTGAGATCGACATCGATCAGGAAACGCTTGAACTGCTTGCGGCGAACGGCATCGGCGACGCCCAGCCCCTGGCCGCGGCGGCCTGACCGGTGGCCGATCCGCAACCCCAGGCCAGCCACTCGACCGCGGGCGACCGCGCGACCGCGGGGCTCGCGCGCGATGGCTATCTAGTGGTGCGCGGGGCCTTGCCGGCACCGACGATCGCGACGCTCGACCGGCAATGTTCGGCGATCTTCGACCGAACACCCTATTGCGAGGGCGAGTTCTACGGCGCGCGCACCAAGAGGTTCGGCCGGCTACTGACCCGCTCGCCGCTCGGGGACCGGTTGGTGCGACACCCGCTCATGCTCGAGGTCGCCGGGCGTCTGCTGGAGCCATGGTGCGACCGGCTCCAGCTCAATCTCACCCAGGCCATCGCCATCCATCCCGGCGCCCTGCCGCAATTGCCGCACCGCGATCAGGATATGTGGCGGGGGCCGACCGGCGAAGTGGAATATCTGATCAACGTGATCTGGCCGCTGACGCCGTTCACGCGCGACAATGGCGCGACCCTGGTCTGGCCGAACAGCCATGGCCGGCGCGCCCATGATCCCGCGCCCGACGAGGAGCCGCGGTCGATTGAGATGGCACCGGGCGATGCCCTGCTGTTCCTCGGTTCGACACTGCACGGCGCCGGCGGCAATCGTACCGCAGAGGTCCGCCGGGGCATCATTATCAGTTACTGCCTTGGCTGGCTCAAGCCGTACGAGAATCAATGGCTCGCTTACCCGCCGACCATCGCCCGCACCTTTCCGCGCGCGCTCAGCGAGCTGGTCGGATACGTGCAGCATCGCCCCAATCTCGGCAATTACGAGGGCCAGTGTCCCTCCGTGCTGTTCGACGATGATTCCGATGCACCTCGCGCCGCGACCGACGCGCTTCGTCTCGACCAGCAAGCGATGCTGGCCGACTATGTCCACCAGCAGGAGCACGGGCCCGTGAGCGCAGACGGTGACCGCGGCGCGCCGTGACGCCCGGCGCAACGTTCGAGCGGGTGATGGCGGGGCTTCGCGTTCGCCTGCATACCGGCACCTTCGCACTTGGCGATGCGCTCGAGCCGGCGCATCTGGCGGACGATCTCTTCACCAGCATCACTCCGGTCCGCGACGCACTCCATCGGCTGGTAGGCGAACGCCTGGTCGAGGTCGCGCCGAGCGGCGGCTTTAGGGTGCCGCTCCTGACCGAAGTTGGGCTTCGCCATCTCTACGACTGGAACCAAAAGTTGCTCCAACTGGCCATCGCCGACGCCGTGCGCCAGACCGACACAGCGGTCGTTGCACCACCGGCAACAGGCCCTGAACCCGACGCCGCCGCGGCGCTATTCATCAGGATCGCTCAGTTCAGCCGCAATCCCGAATGCGCCGCGACGCTGGGCGGGGTCAACGACCGACTGGCGATGGTCCGAACCCGGGAGCTAGCCTTGCTCGGCAGCGATGAAATCCGCCAGGAAATCTGCATCCTGCAAGGCCATTTGGATGCCGGCCAGTGGACTGAGCTACGGCGCGGCATCCAGCTTTATCATCGGCGGCGTGAGAAACTGGTCGGGAGGATCATCGCCGCACTGCATCAGTCGGTTTCGCCACCGCCGGAGGGATAGTGCCCGTCAGTCCGACTGCCGAACCTTGACCTCAAGTTCGGCGTGCGATCGGTGCAGACCCAATGCACTGCGCGCCCGAGTTCCTGAATCCGCGCCGAGAGTAAGGTGAGTTACTCGTCCGAGATTCGATAATGTTTTGCGTAACGCGCCTTGACCTAGGCATCCTTGACCCCCTTGAATGCCGCCCGCTCCGTTCGGAAAGCTGAGGTAAACCTAACTGCCTGGTGGCGGTACGGGCTCCGCGTCTACGGCCCCCTCGAACGCTATGAAGAGTATACAGCGCGTCTGGCTGATGCACTTAGCCTCGTGGGGCAAACCGGCAGGGCCATAGGCATAGGCCGCGGGCGTAAGTTCTGCCTGCTGAGCGCCGTCATATTTCACACGCAGCTTGCCTTCGAGCAGGATCATTCGTTCGGCGGATGAATGTCTGTGGCGCGGCAGTTCGTATCCCGCTCCTACTCTGAGCAGGACGTCTGCGTTGGGTTTCGCCGGGTCACCCTGAAGGACGGCGATTTCGCAAGCGCCGGGAAAGACTGCGGGACAAGCGCCCCACATTACCGAGGAATCAGAAGCCCGGATTACAAGCGGAGCGACCGATTGCCCTTGTGCAGCTGTTGCTGCCGGGATCAATGCGCTCGCCGCCAAGGCCACCTTTATGAACATATGCATGCTTATCCCCTTCTTGCGGAGGCGAACGCAATGCGCCGGTTTTACGCAGGCTCATACATGGGAAAACGTTGGTCCGATACCGCTTCTCGATAAGCCAATTGCTCGCGTTCCGTGGCTAGCCATTGTCCGCTTCGGGCGGCTGCCGACCATCCCGCTAAACCGCATCCCTGGGTGGAAAACAGACATTCCCGCAAATCGAATTGTAGGTCCGCTTTGCGCCCATCTCGGTCATTGGGATGCAACAGGTCTAATCCCGAAAGCGGACGTTCATTCAGATGTTGGGTTAGGGTCCGATTTCGATTGACGGCCCGCAGGCTCTTAAATGACCTTTTTGGGTGGAAAGCGGACATTGCGGCCTTTCCTCGAAGTAGATCCCAATTGGTCATGACCGACGAACAGGCGATGTCCGGCAAAGCCATTTACGACATGTTCTTCCAGCATGGTGAAGTGCGACCACTTTTCAGGAAAGAGTATATCTCTCTGTGGTCAGGGTGGCTCGGTAAAGAGCGGCTGTACCTGTTAGATCAAGTCAGTGAAGAGGAGTGGTCAAGGTTCAACCGATTGCTGCTGGCTGCGTTCGGAGCCTTCCGCACGGGTGTGGTCAATCATGCAGAAGAAGCCGTCGAGTTCGCTACGCGCCTTGAGCCATTACTAAGCGACTACCAAGATTCCATGCGAAAGGACGCAAGCCAGTTTTCCCAGTTCGTCATGCCAGCGTTGGATTGTGTCATCACAGAAGAGTGGGATTACACCTACATTCTCTGGCACAGAAATACGGAGGCATTGGAAGCCATCAAGCCGCTGCTGTCTGAGGCCAAGCTTCTGCATTTTTCTGATTAACGCCGTTGTCGCCTGCCCGCTCCAGCCATCTGCTTGGAATGTCTGCAATGGGTGGAAAGCGGACGTAAGCAGTCATGTTCGACCGAGCCGCGTCCGGATCCTCAGAGTCGCTGCTTCGAATGGACCAAAGTTGCCGAGAAGAGCAGCCTGAGCGGCCATGTGCCATTGCAAGTCATCCAGCACTTCGGGGTGCTCGCGAAGCTTATTCGCCGCTCCTGCAGCTTGGGCTGCCGGCAATTTCAAAGGGCAACGCGCCGGCAGAGAGGGGAAGAAAGCGGGGGCGGTCGGCGGTTGATCGCCGCATTGCTCTCGAATGGCGTCCTGCAGAGAAATAGGGATCAGCCGGCGGACGTTGCGCCGATAAGGTGTATCGACCGCGGGCGTGTCGATGATCGCGTAGTCCGAGGAGATTAACGTCGCCAGGTCGTTTCGAAGCTCAGGGTCCTCGATTTGCCGCAAGCGGTCGGCGCCAAGCACGTCGGCCCACGCCGATCCGTTTGTGCCGATTCCCATGATTTGGCTGGCTTGATAAGCGGCAATGACGAAGTCGCTGTCGCTCACTGATGGATCACGCTTCCACCCCGCTTCCGCCATCGCCGCATAACGGCGCGTCACCGCATAATAGCGACGTGCGCTGTCGTAATACTGGTAAAGCAGTTCGATTGAAGGTTGGAGCTGCACTACCATGCGGCGGGTTTCGGCCTGCTCTACGCGCTGCGCGTTCCAGTTCGCGACCCACGTGCCGATGAACACGCCGACGACGACAATGGCTAACTCGACCCCAATTGCGAACCAGTTTTGCGCCCGCAAGTTCGCAGCAAAGCGCTTGTAGATCATCCCAGCCCCCCGTTGCTATATGTCGGGATCCCAAATGACAGGATACCGATGGGCGTGCAGCTGATGTCAGCCGCGCCGCTTACTTGCTTGGTGACGGCACCAGTTCCGCGTCTACGGCGCCCTCGAACGCAATGAAGAGTATGCAGCGCGATTGGCTGACGCACTCTGCCTCGTGGGGCAAACCCGCAGGGCCATAGGCATATGTTGTAGGCGTAAGCTCCGCCTCCTCGGCGCCGTCATATTTCACACGAAGCTTGCCTTCGAGCAGGATCATTCGTTCCGCAGATGAGTGCTTATGGCGCGGCAGTTCGTATCCCGCTCCCACTCTGAGTAGTACGTCTGCGTTGGGTTTCGCTGGGTCACCCTGGAGAACTGCGATTTCGCAAGCGCCGGGAAAGACCGCGGGGCAAGCGCCCCATTTGACTGACGGATCAGAAGCCGTGATTGCTATTGGAGCAGTTCCTTGCCCTTGTGCGACTGATGCTGTTGGGATCAGAGCGCTAGCCGCCAACACTACCTTCATGAAAATCTGCATGTTTAACCCCTTCTTCCGGAGGCAAACGCAACGCGCCGGTTAGTCGCAGGTCTATACGTCGGAAAACCGCGGTCGAATACCGCTTCCACTGAAACGCCGATGGTTCCCTTTCTGGGCCATGCCCATGTCAGCTTTGGGTCGAAGCCGATTGACCGCTAAACGACCGTCGTTGGTGGAAAGCGGATTTTAGACCCCGCAGTCGAACACGACGATGGAGATGCCATCTGGATCAGTAAGTTACCCTCCGGAAACAACGGCGACGTCCCCGGCTAACCTCATACGAGTTCGGCTCCCGTGTCAGCTCGTAGGGCCACAGGGCAGCGACGACGCGCGCCGCGAGGGTTGGATCGCCACCTGTCGGCTGAGCTTGCCGTTTCCTGCCCGAAAAGCAATACGCCAAAAGCTGGAACTCGAGGCGCGGGAGGGAAATGATGGGCGTCGAACTCGGCAGGCGGGGTTTCGTTACGGGCGCGTCCGCGGCCCTGCTCGCCGGTTGCACCCGCGCACCGCTGCTCACTGGCGTCGCCTCGCCGCCCGTCCCCCACCTCACCCCGCTGCGCGCCGACGCTGCCCACCTGATGAAGGTAACTGTGTGCCTGCGCCCGTTCCGCCCTGCGGGACCGCGGCTCGAGATCGAGCGGTTCGGCGAGAAAACCGTGGTGCACAACTATGGTCACGGCGGATCGGGGTGGTCGCTGAGCTGGGGTTGCGCCGACGAAGCGGTTGCGCTGGCCCGAGGCATGGGAGCCAATCGGTTCGCCGTGGTCGGCGCCGGGGTGATCGGTCTCACCACAGCGCTGCGGCTGATCGAGACGGGGAGGGAGGTCACCCTTTACGCTGCGGAGTTTCCTGCCGAGACTCGGTCCTCGCGCGCGACCGGGGTCTGGTCTCCGAGCAGCCGAGTTGCACTGGCGGATGGAATCGCCCCCGACTTCGTCCCGCGCTGGGAACGCTGGGCGCGCAGCTCCTACGACGCGCACCGGCAGATGGTCGGCCTTGTTGGCGATCCGGTGGAGTTCCTGCCCAGCTACGAGGTTGTGGAGGCGGGGGCGCAGGCCGGACCCGAAACAGCGCGCGACTACCTGCATGTCCACCGCCGCGTGCGCGATCTCAATCCCCGCTGGGGTGAGCTTGCGGGAGTAGCCAACCCCTTCGCCGGCCGCCAAACCCACCACGGCCAAGGGATGGTGTTCAACGTAGCCACCTATTCCGAGCGCCTCACGCAATTGTTCCTCCTGCGCGGGGGCCGGATGGTGCGGCGCGCCTTCGCCGATCGTTCCGAGGTTCTGCAGCTTGCCCAACCGGTCGTAGTCAATTGCATGGGATACGGAGCCAGGGCGATGTGGGGCGATTCCGCGATAGTGCCTGTGCGGGGCCAAATCAGCTGGCTGGTGCCCCAGCCGGAGGCACGTTACGCGGTCTACTACGACAATGTATCGGCCGTTTCCCGCCGTGACGGGGTCATCGTGCAATACACCGGCCCCAACGAGGACTTCGGCTACGGCATCGAAGACGAGACGCCCGATCCTGCGGAAACCAAACTCGCGCTGGCGACGATCGCGCGGCTGTTCGCTCTCGGACCGGGGCGCGCCCCGTGACCCCGGCTTCCCAGCGGAGCGTTGCCATGAGAAGCTGTGTCCTGTGGTTAGTCACTTCGCCGCATGATCATCACGGCCCCCGCCGTTGAGAGCCTTGAAGCCCATCCGCTTGCCGATCAATCCGTCCCGCAAGACGAATTGGTGATGAAGTGCGGCGGCAATATGTAAAACCACAAGGGCTGAAACAACATAAGCGCCGTACTGATGCCCGTACCCTGCGACCGAGCGCCACAGCTCATTCTCACTCCCACGAAACAGGATCGGCACGCGTGCGATCCCCCACCAGTCGAGACTCGGTCCAGTCCAGGCCCACAATACGTAGCCGCTGAAAGGCAGGACCAGCAGCAGCAAGTAGAGAGCCCCATGGGTCAGTTTTGCGGTTCGCTTGCGCCAGCCACTCACCTCGATCGAAGGTGGCGGCGAGGCCAGGCGCCAGCTTAGACGCAGCACCATTAGCGCGGCGATCAGCAATCCGAACCGGACATGTTGGTCGAGCAACCTAGCGGACATGGGTCGATCACTCAAGTCGGCGCCGAACCCAAGCCCGATCTGGATCAGGACGAGGACAGCGACGGTCCAGTGCAACAACCTTGCGATCAGAGAATATCGTTTGCTATCCATAACGAAATGGATTGTCGCTGATGTCAGGATTCGTCAACATGTTCAGTCGCCGCGCTTTACTCGCGGGAACATCGTCGCTGCTGACGGTCGGCGCGTGCCGGGCGCAGGGCGCAAATGCCCGGCAGAATCTCTACGCCTGCGAAGGTTGCGAGGCAGCAGAAGAACGTTTGCGCAGTACGCTGACATGGGACGTCGATATTGCCCACGGCCATCCCGGCGAACCACTAGTCCTCGATGGGACCGTGTTCCAGGCCGATGGTCGCACTCCAGCGAGCGGCGTAGTCATTTACATGCACCAGACTAATGCCGACGGCCTTTATGCCAACGGATCGTCCGAAACGGAATCGAGCCGCCGTCACGGCCGGCTCCGTGGCTGGGCGGTGACCGATGTGCAGGGGCGCTACCGTTTCGCCACCATCAAACCCGCTCCTTATCCGGACATGACTATGCCAGCGCACATCCATTTGTACATAAGTGAGGCCGGTCGTCGACCTTACTATGTCGATGACGTGGTGTTTGATGGCGAATATAAAGTCGACGCGGCTTACCGTGCAACGCAAGAACTGCGTGGTGGCAGCGGGATTGTCCGACTAACCCGAAGCGACGACGGTAAGACCCTCCGCGCAACGCGTGACATCACACTTGAGCGTCATCCATAGCCGCTTTCGCGGCGGGAGCGGGCTGGCGACCTCAATGCCCAGCTCGGACTGCGCCGAGTCCGCTTTAGGTCGTTTTCTGGCTTGAAGCAGACGGTCAGCTATCGGCCAGTTTACGCCGCCCCGACTTTTAGGATTAGTTCTTGTTTAGCGTGGCTCGCACCGCGGCTCCGGCAACGTGTGCACCAGTGACCGCGGCGCCGAACGCGGTGCCTTGTCCGGGCGCGATCGCGTTCACCAAGTACATGACACCAACCCCTAAAATCGTCGCCGCGCCGGTTAGCGGCACGCTAGCGAGCGAAAGACCCACGGGGCTAGCCGACCAAGCGAGCGCCTTGTCCTTGGCGATGCGAACCGATTTCAGTTTCGCATCAAGCGGCCCGCCGGCTTCGGCCAAGCTAATCAATTCGCCTAGCTCGCGGTGGAGGTCCTTGAGCTTTTGGATTGCCTCCGCGCGATCCTCGTCGACCGGACCTCCGTTGTGCAACGGTCTTTCTTGCTCCTCGAGGAGTAGGTCGACCCCGAGTAGAGCATCATAACCAAGCGAGATGACCACTCGAGCTTGCTGCGTTGCCGTCCGTCGGCCCGTCCACTTCGCAGACGCGGCGGCTGGCTGAGTTCGCCCCTCAACTCGGTCGAAAAGTGGTTCAAAGGTCGACCGCACCATCTGCCTGCGATCTTCCCACTTCGGAGCGTGGGACTTGATGAACTGCCAGAACGAGGCAAGATCGCGATGAGACCGGATATACTTCGGAAGTACATCCGAAAGGTCAGGTCGCCGTAAGAGCTGACTACGGATGGCACGGTATTCTCGGCCGTTCGACAAATCCTTGTTGCCTTCACAGGCAAGCAACAAAATAGACTGCAGCCGGTGGACTGCATCCTCATCGCTCATCCCGTCTGGCCAGTTCGTCGTTGTCACCAAGGCAGACTGCGCGTTGAAATCCTACTTTTCCAGCCCGCGCGTGCGGGATCTGTCCAGGTGGCTGATTCTGAGGTGGATCATTTTACAGCGGACCGTCTGCTTTCGGCCACGACCGGCCGTTCAAGTGAGCCTTTTTAAATATCTGCTTAGGGTCGATTGCCGACCAGCCGCTAACGACGGTCATGGGTGGAAACCTGCCGTTGGCCGACCCGGCGTTGTAGCGATTGGTGCGGCGACCCATACACCCGGTTAATCTTGCCCTTTGCATCAAACATAAAACCGAAGCTCGAATGCACGGACCCGCCGCAATCGTATCTGCGGCGGGTCCGCACTTGGCTTCATTCAGCCGATCTTAGTTGCGATAGGTCACCGAGCCATTGCCACTGGCTGCAGTGTTTCCGTTGCCGGATACCGAGGCGTTCGAGCCGTCGCTCTTCCCGGCCGCATTGCCCGAGGCATTGCCGTTCGCGACGAGGTTTGCGCCGACCGGCTGGTTGCTAGGCGTGGCGACGTCGATGCCCGCGCTCTCGCTTCCCGAGGCGTCGCCGTTTGCCGACCCTGAACTATTAAGCATGCCCTGCAGAGAGCCCGCGCTGGAGCCGACACCGTTGGCCACACCGGAGACCTGACCAGCGAGACTGGCGGCACCATTGGCAGCACCGCTAAGCGAACCAGCAAGGCTACCCGCACCATCGGTGGCGCCGGTCGCCGAACCGGCAAGGCCGCCCGAACCATTAGCCGAGCCCGCGATCGATCCGGCGGCGTTCGAGGCGGTGGTTACGACGCCGGCCAAGCCGACATTGCCGGATCCGTTGGCGCTGCCGCGACCGTCGAGGTTACCGGCTCCCGAAACGCTGTTGGTGATGCCGCTGACGCTGTTGGTAACTGAGCCGGGCCCACCCAGCGAGCCGTTGGCGTTGCCGGCACCATTGAGAGCACCGCCGAGGGTGCCGTTGAGGCCGTTGCCTAGCGCACCGTTGACGGTTCCGCCCACAGTGCCATTTACCGCCCCGTTGACGGTGCCGGTCACGCCACCAAGCAGCTGTGCCTGCGCTGGCGAACCCGCAATTGCGATTGCTCCACCAGCGATCAGTATGAACTTCATCATCTCATTCTCCTCTTCTGGCGAGGGTTGTTTATGCGAACCCCTCAAGAAGAAAACGACAGTGCGTTCGATCTTCATCCACGGTGATTTTATTTCGCCCGCAGAGCTCTCGGGTCAGAGCGGCAGGTACCGCAGAGGATGCCGCGCCCGACACGGCCACGTCCGGGCATCGCTTCGCCGGCAAGGCGCTGCGGGCCGGCAAGGGCAAGGCGGGCGGCAGCGAGCGGAGCGGCGAAGCTGGTGCCGCGCACTTTTGCATAACCCTGCCCTGGCAGTGCCGCGGCCATGTCCGCCCCAGGTGCGGCAAAGTCGAGATGTATTGCCTTGCCTGCCTCCGGCAGAGCGCGCCCGCGTGCGTCGACACCGGTGATGGCGAGCACACCGGGATAGGCGGCCGGATATTGCGGCGGTGCGGCAGGACCGTCATTGCCGACGGCAGCAACGATCCCGATCCCGCGTCCGCGCACCGACTGTATGGCCCGGGCGAGAATCCGGTTCTGCGGTCCAACCAGGCTGATGTTGATGACACTGACGCGCTTCGATGCGAGCCAGCCAAGCGCACGCACGACAGCTGTAGCGGAACCTGCAGCGCGGCTGCCACCATAGACGTCCGCGACCAGCAACGACGCGCCCCGGGCCGCGCCCCGGAACGGACCCTGATCTCCGACCAGCAGCGAGGCAACCGCCGTGCCATGGCCGGTCGGCTGCGCCGAACCGGAGAAGCCACTCTGCTCGATGGATGCGCCGGCAAGCGAGGGATGCGACGCGACTCCGCCGTCAATCATCCCGAGCAACGGGCCGCCCGTCCTCGTCTGGGCAGCCGCCAGCGTTCCGGCGAAAGGAAGCAGAGTGCTTCCTGCGGGCTCAAACAGATGGTCGAAGTCTGCGTCGAGGTTGGGGGCAACCGATTTGAGGCGCTTCAGTCCTTTGGGCGCATTAAGGCCGCGCGGGATGGCCAGGGTTATCACCCGCAGCCCAAGATCGTCAGGCCGTTCGTCGGCCACGATCCGGAATCCTCCGCGCACCGCCTGCTGCAGTGAGGCACTGTCCGGGTCCATGGCGACCAGCACGCCGCGGCGGACCGGTTGGCCAACGGCATCCCACTCCAGCTCCCGCGAGTTCTGGCGGACCAGCTCGCGCAGCCGCAGCTTGCGCAGTTCGAGCAGCGTCGCGTAACCGGCGTCCGCCAGCGCCGGCGTTAGACCCGCAACGCTGTCCAGCGTTGGTTGCACAACCTGCCGCGTCTCCGGCTGGTCAAGCAAATCCTGCAGCACCGGGCCGACCACGGGGACGTTCGCATCCCCGGCGACGCCAACGGGCGGGAGCTGCACCCGCGGCAAGCCTTGCAACAGTTGCGCTGGTGCCGTGCCGGCGAGGAAGGCGGCGAACGAAACGGCTATGACGGCGCGGCGCGCGAGGATGGACATCGGTTTGTCCCTTTCTAAACCTGTTTTGCACATTACGGGATGAAACGAGCAGGGGACACCGTTTCATCCCCATGGAGACACATGGACCCTTCCCGGACCTTCGAGACCGAGCTGGTGGCGCTGCTTCCGCGCCTGCGACGATTCGCGCACGGACTGTGCAGGGACGCGACAGAAGCGGACGACCTCACGCAGATGTGCGTGGAGCGGGCGCTCCGTTCGCGCAACCAGTGGCAGCCGGGCACACGGCTGGACAGCTGGGCCTACCGCATCCTGCGCAACCTGTGGATCGACACGGCCCGCTCGCGCAGCCGCAAGCGGAAGTTCGAGGCGCCGCCCGAGGAGGCGGAGTTCGTCGGCCAAGACCCGCGCGAACAGATCGAAACCTCGCTCGAGATGAAGCGTGCAATAGGGGCAATGCAGCGGCTGCCCGACGAGCAGCGCGAGATTGTGGCGCTGATCTTGATCGAAGGCTTCGGCTATCGCGAGGTTTCGGAAATGCTCGATTTGCCGATCGGCACGGTGTCGAGTCGGCTGGTGCGCGGCCGCACCGCGTTGCTGCAGATGTTGGGTGGCGGCAATCATGATTGACGAAGCGAACTTCTTCCCCTGGCTCGATGGCGAGCTGTCCGACGACGTGGCGGCAGAGGTTGCGCGTCAGGTTGCGGCCGACCCGGAATTGCAGCGCCGGGCCGACGAGCACCGTGCGCTCACTGCCGGACTGCGCAACGCCTTCTCGCCGGTCGCGGATGCGCCGCTGCCAGCGCGGCTGACGGATCTGGTGGAATCCCACGCGGCAGAGAAGGTCGTCAGCCTTGCTGAAGCACGCGAGCGCCGCGAGGCGCGAACTGCTCCGCTATGGAAACAGATGGCGGCGATGGCCGCGACGCTGGCACTCGGCATCGTTCTTGGCAGTCAATTTGCCGGCAATCCCACGAGCCCGATCCAAACCGAAGCGGGACGCTTGGTGGCCGGGGCGGGGCTCGAGTCCGCTCTGTACACCAGACTGGCGAGCGCTCCCCATGAAGACGGGCTGCGGATTGGCATGACATTCCGCGACCGATCGGGCGCAATCTGCCGCACCTTCGAGGATAAGTCTGCGTCCGGACTGGCGTGCCGCGACCGGGGAGATTGGCGCATCGTCAGCGTGTTTCAGGCATCCGAAGGCCAGGGAACCGACTACCGCATGGCAGCGGGGGCAAATTCCCGATTGTTGGAGTTTGTCGACGAACATATGGTCGGCGAACCGTTCAGCGCGGCGGAAGAGAGAGGCGCGCAAAAGCGGGATTGGCGTTGACGTTACGGCGTCCACTTTCGGTAGCGGCGGGTCAACGCTGAATGCCAAAAAAAGGCGCTTGGGCGCAACGGCTCTAATGTTCGTTATGGGTAGAAAGCCGAATGACCGCTAATGGCAATCATGGGTGGAATACGGACACTACGCGGATGTTTCTAAGGAGCGGGAATTGGGGGCGTCATCCAGAATGGAGCGACGGCCTCGGGAGCGCCAGTCATCTGGTACCGGATAAGCGCAATCGGTAGCCGTCCGGCCGCCAAGAATTCATCGTGAAAATCACGCAGTATGAAACTAGGTCCCAGCTGCATCGCGCGCTCGGCTAGCAATGCGTCCACCTGGAGCTTGCCGATCGTATAAGCGGCACCGTAGCCGGGTGCCCGTCGAAGGTAGATTTCGGCGTCGACCCGAGCAACATCCTCGTCAAGCCAGGGTGTCATCTGGCGCATGTAGGCCACGGCGTCCGCGACTTTCCAATGGTTTTGTTGCATGCGGATATCCGCTGGAACGCGGGCTGCGCGGAAAATACCGAACAGCTTTATATACTCCTCAGCACGCGCAGACTTCACCGCGCCGGCAGTCATCAACGCTTCTTCAAGATATGTGGCCCAGCCTTCAAGCCGCACTCCATCAGCAAACTCGCTGCGGATCGGTCGGCGATCGCGCTCCGCCAGTTCGGCGTCGAAACGGTGACCGGGGATCACCGCGTGCAGATGATCCGGAATGGGGTCCCTGAATTGGATTTGCTCCCAGAAATTAGGCCCGGTCGGCCGCACAATGAATGGTGTATTGCTGCCGAGCGGACCCATGTCCTTCGGGATGGTGACAATTTCCTGGCTGCTGAGGAAGGCGCGAACCTCCCGGTCTGTTTTGGCAATTTTGGCGTCTTGTTCCGCCTTGGTGCGGGATAGTGGGACTGTTGGAAGGCCGCGATTGCGATGCCGGACAAGCGCGAGATCGCCGGTCAGGCGGCTATGCTCCCGCTCGGCGAGCGTCAGCATTTCCGGAATGGTGTAAGGCACCATGCGGACGTGCCGCATGTACCAATCATACCGCCGCGCACCGACCCCGGCCGATGCCGAGATTCGCGGACGCTGGGCTTTTAGCCAGTCGCGGAATTCGATCACAGCGCGCCGGGCCGCTTCGATGTCGGGTACAAGCGGTGATTTAGACGCGCGAGCGCGGCCAAGCAGGTCGTCGTACCAGCCAATAATTCCGGCCGGGGGCGTCGCTCGGTAGGGGTGGTAGTGGTTGACCCCGTCACTCCGATCCAGGTTGAACAGAGCGAGATCGACATAGTCTGCTGCCGGTTCGGTAAGCCTGGCCTGCGCGTGCCGCAGCATCGGGGCAATCTGGCGGAGCTGGGCTCCGAGTTCGGTAAGTTTCGTCTGCTCTTCCGGGATGTTGGCGAACGCGACCTTGAGCAGGGGGTCGAGGTAAAAGCCGGGGTCGCGCTCCCACGGACGTAGCACCTCGAGGTTGAAACGATAGCCGTTAAGCAGGCTCTTGACGGCCAGAAAGTCGACCTGCTGGTGCCGCGGCCATGCCGCGACGTTCATGGCTCCTAGCCGTTGCTCGAACTGGGCTAAGTTGCGCAGCTTTGCAGACATTAACGTCGCGGCGTAATTCTCCCCTACCTTGGCTCCGGAATCGAGCACCACGCTGCTGGTAAAGGCCGGCACCATATATCGACGCAATTCCAAGTGAAGCGCTTGAAGGTCATCGTATGAACCCGCGCCAGCAGGCGGTTGGGCGGTAACCGCTGGCAGAATTCGGGCTTGGGACGGACCCGGTTTCAGTACAAAGGCAAGAAAAGCTATGCCAATCCACGTCCAAAAGAACTGTACCTGCCGCATCACATATACCTTTTCGTCCATGCCAAGTCTTAAAATCTCTTGGACGCGTACCCCACCTTCTATACTGCAGATCGCGAACAACGGGGCAAGCCATATTACCAGCGAGACTAGTAACACCTATTACTCGTTTCTAGCTCACCAATCCGCAAATGTCCTCTCCGGGTGGAAGCGGACTTTAGGGGTCCGCGGCGTAGGCTATTACTGCGTTCTTTCGCCGTGCGCTTCTCAGGGCGTTCGTTTGCACTCCGCCGCGCTGTAGATAGGTGGGGGCGTCATGCGATGAGCGGAATTTTTATGGGCAAGAATGGGCGGCATGCTGGTACCCTGGCAGATGCAACTATTGGTGGTCGTGTTCGATGCGCTGATTGCACTGTCGCCCAGGAATGGGCGAGGCGGTCGTTTCGTTCCGTGAGGCGGCGGTTGCGGCAGAAGCGGGGATTCGGGAAGAAATTTACAGCAATGACGTAAATTCCGTCGAGCGGATTTCGTTACATCAATGCCTGCAGAAGTGACTCGCTATGTTAGCCGAGCGGCTCAGCAGCGGAACCAGCGACTGGAAGCCCTTCGCCTATGATCGTACTGATAATGGCCAGTTCCTAGTCCACCGAATTTACCTCACGCCCTCGCGGAGCTCCAGCGACGATTCCTAACGAGAGGCGCTGACCAATGGCGCGCTCGACAGCGTCTCTCCCCAACGGCGCGCGCTTTGTTCCTCACCCTATGGCGCGTTTGCCAAGAGCGCGGATATCAACCTTCAGGATAGTGGTCGGCAACGAGCTGCAAAAGCATATCCTGCGCAGGGAAAGCTACCTTGCGCACGACCATCTAGACGCGGGCAAGTATGAGGATCTAGACAAGGTCAAGTAAATGTCCGCAATGGGTCGAAAGCGGATGGACTGCAAGTTGATAGTCAGGAGCCGAAATCGGCCAGTCTGGATTCGACCCAAAACAGACATCTTACATCTGGTGAAACTTGACCATGGTGACCAAAAAAAGGCCACGAGGATTGCTCCTCGTGGCCCCTCGACTCGCGTCTGTTTGCGTTAAGCCATTTGCATCAGTTGCGTCGAGCGCTTGCGCCGACGAAGAGCGAAGCCCATCGCGCCGAAACCCATGAGCATCATTGCCCAAGTTGCTGGCTCCGGAACCGCGGGGGTGACGCTGCCGACGAAAGCCAACCCTCTGACATCCCCTTCCCGAGGATTGAGCACTCCAATAGCGGTGGGCGTGGACAAAAGTCCGCGATACAAAATATCATTGTTGAGCCCAATTCCGTACAAATCTCCGTCGGGCGCGAACTCGATCGCGGTAAGTCCACCAGCGAGACTTGTCACGAAGGTCAGTACCGCAGTTGTGGTATCAATTGTGTAGATACTTCCTGAAATTGAGGCGACGTAAATCACGCCCACATTGTTGGTGGTCAAATCTAAAAGCGATGACTGTCCCGTATTGCCAATAAATGTGGGTGTCCCGGTCAGAGGGTTAACGCTAAAAAAGCCGCCTGACCCTTGGTCAACACTGTAAAGTGTCGATTGAGCGGCATTGAAAGTCAGACCGGTTAAAAAAGTTCCGGACGATCCAATTGCGGTAGTTGCTCCGGTGCCCAAGTCGACCGAGAACAGGGTATCGAAGCTGCGAGTGTAAGCGGTGCCAGTGAGGTCTGAAACCTCCAAGCCTACCCGGATGTCTGATGAAGCCCCAACTGTCGCCGTAGCCGCCGTTGCTGGGTCAATAGTGATGAGCTGCCCGCCGCTATCGTACCCATAAAGAGTCAATTGAGCGTGAGCCGCGCTGGATATTGATAAACTAGACGTCATCAAGGCGGCGAGCGCCAACATAAATTTCTTCATTACTCATCACTCCAAGAGGAAGCTGGCAACGATACAAAGTTGCCCCGCAACCCCGGTTCGTTAAGATTCTCCTAAATTCACTCCGTTGCGGAACAAAGACGTTTTCGTGCGTCCGCGTCCCAAAACGAGAATACATGCCGAATCTGACACCTACGTGGTTAATGAGCCACACTGATCTGGGCGACGTTTGGGCTAGGGCTTCGGAGCATGAAACGTCCGCTTTCCACCCATATATTGCCATCCTGCGGACATTCGGCGCCCCATCCTTAGCGGACTCGGCCCGTCTGGCATCAAGCTAACCTAAGCTACCAAAGAGGGCGTGCCAAAGAGAAAACCAGAGGCAGACAAACTGAGGCTCGCTAGAGCGCCGGGGGTGTTGGCAGTCTAACGAGCCTCGTATTTACTAATCAATCACCTTGGCGTTACTGACGCGACTCCCAGACCAACGTGAACTGACGAAATATCAACTTCCAAATTGGGCGATCGGTTCCTCGGCTTATTCCAGGCAGTTATGACGGGCCGAGATCGCCCGAATCGGTTTCGACTCATTTCCAGTACGCCCGCTGTTCGGTGCCTTGTGTCATGTTGAGGCTGCGCTTTTAGTTGATGATGACAACGTCGGCCGATGCTGAGCCGCCCGTCACACCCGATCTCCAGCCCGAGGATCTTATCGAGGCGCGCATGCCGAGGGGCGCTGAGGCCTCACTGCAGTCGGGCTTCGCTCGATCCGACTGCGAGGTTGAGAATGGAGTCAACATCTGTTTCCGACCCATTGCGGACTTTAGAACCTCTTTGCGCCCGGCTCGGCGCACTCAAAGGCTTATGGAAAACAGACACGTTCAAAGCGTGACGCTTACCGACCGGGCAGTCCGCCAGGGCAAAAAAAGCCCCCGCGTCAGCCGCAACCGATGCGAGGGCAAAGCTTTCCTTGGGGGGAAGCAGGCGAACGATACCCCAGGAGGGGGATCGGCGCAATGAGCGGACGTTATTTGCGCCCAGGCAGCAAAATTCGGCCAGTGTTACCCCTGTTAATGCGTCCGCTTTCCACGCATAGCCGACATTCGCGGTGGATCAGGTTGCTTGCACTTTTAGAGTCTGCTGTGGGTGGAAAGCGGGCTCGGATCCAAGTCGCAAAGGCTTTTCGAGATCTTCACGGCGTGGTCCGAAAGTCTCAGTGGCTTCGATCCAACCGCGCGGAATGTCCCAAGAATAGAAAACGTAAATCTACGAAAAGTAGTGGCTTCACCCAGGCTGCAGCAAAGCTTAAGATTTTTTCACATTCGGCGCTGAGCTACTCAATCAAGCGGCTGGAAGCGAAGTACGGCGTGGGTCTCGAGACGCGCACCACCCGAAGCGTAGCGCCGACCAAGGCCGGTGATCGACTATTTGCGAGCCTTCGTCCTGCCCTCCAGGAAATCGGCTCGGGCATCACTTCGCTGACAGAAATGCGCGACAGACCGACAGGAACCATTCGCATCATGGGCACGCTTCTGTGGCCGACGATCGAGGGTCTGATGGCCAAGTACCCCGACATACAGGTAGTGCTAAACGTCGAGTCCAGCCTTACCGATTTAAGGCGCAGCGGTGCGATGCTGGCGTCCGCCTTTGGCGGGACGCCGTCGTTGGCGTGGCTATCCCGTGATCATGGACAGGCACAGGTTATTCCAGACTGCCCTGTCGATCTTCGCTGGCGCACGGTCGGTTTCTTCTATTTAACCCGTTCAATCGAGCGGGTTCGGTTCGGAGGATTAAATGACCAGGCATTCACCTAATAGAGAAGCGGAGCGCCTGCTGGCGTTGAGCGAAAAGGTCGGTCGGGTCGCAGAATCGCTGGCGGAGCTCGCACTGGAACGCGATACCCTCGAAAGAACCAATCCAAGTAGCGAGACGGACGTCACGGGGGAAATGGTTGATTGGCTGATCCGAGCGCGCCGAGCGCGCGTTCGCTATGTTCCCGCCGGGTTATTTGGAGAGCCGGTGTGGGACATCATGCTCCACTTAATGCACGCCGAGATTACCCACCAGTGCATATCCGAATCGAGCGCCTGCCTGGCATCCGGGTGTTCCGAAGGAATCGGGCGCCGATGGCTGAATGCAATGGTAAAGAATGGGTTGGTCGTCGTAGGACGAGGGCCAAATGATGGCGAAGAGCAAGTCGAGCTAATACCAGAGGTAAGCAGATCGCTTCGTCGCTATTTCCGCGACATCGTTGAAGACCGATGAACGCCGGCTCGCCATTCCCAATCAGCCTCAAGCACACGTGGCCGCTGTGGGAACAGCCGCGGCATTTCGAGCTTGGCCACGTCCTCAACTCCGCTGTTACGGACCTCATTGACCCGACTGAGGTGGGCGGTCTCGGCCTTCATCATGCAGGATGCTGGGAATGCGATCTTTCGGATGATTCCCTGATTTGGTCGGGAGGAGTCTACGATATTTTTGGCTTGCCGAGAGGTGTCCAGGTCAGCCGCGAGGAAGCAGTCACCTTCTATTGCGAAGGGTCACGTGCGAAGATGGAGCGCCTGCGTTCCTACTCAATTCGACATAAGCGAGGCTTCACAGTTGACGTCGAGATTCAGGCAGCAGTGGGTGAAGCCCGCTGGATACGGCTAATTGCTTCACCACATTGTGAGGGAAATCGCGTGGTGCGCTTGCATGGACTGAAGCTGCTCATTGGAGCACGATGAGCGATAGGCGCTCGCTAGATCATCGCAACGGGTCGAAAGCTTTCGTTAGCATCATACGGATGGAATGCACTTCTTGTATCCGCCGGCTAAAGCGTCGGGCCGTCTGCGACGCAGATCGAGGCCTATGTGTCGCGGCTGCGCGAGATCGAGCGCGTGATGAACGAGAACAATGCGAACCTGCGGTATCGGGCGAGCATCGGGATCGTGCCCTCGCGGTTCAATTTCACTCCGGTTCGCGCGGGGGGGGGCCGGGTAGTCGCTGGCGCTCGGTTCGATTGGTGACGGACACCGGCATCCACTCGAAGCAATGGACGCGAGAATAGGCGATCCAATATTTCCTGAACAACGCGTTGTTGTCCGAACGCGATGCGACCGAGGAGGTCGAACGTTATTTTAACTGGCCCGGCCAAGCGACCTGGTGGCGACCCCATCGGCGAGCGTTTCATGCTGTGGAACTTCGTCAACTCGTCCAAAGAGCGGATCGAACAGGCCAAGGAGGACTGGACTCAAGAACGCATGAAGTTACCCAATGCCGACGACAAAGAGGTCACTTCCTTTTCCAGAGGACCTGATTACGCCTGACGAAAGACTCGAAATTCCGGTCACGCCGGAGCAGGACGAACCCGCGCGATGGCTCTTCAGCAAATGACAGCGCGACACGATGATTAGCCAGACTGAGCGGAAGCCAGCGTTACGTGGCGGCGGTTACGACGGTCTTCCAAGGCTGCCGCCCGAGCTACCTGTTCATCTACATCGCGATCCTGCAGGGGCTTGGAAAACTCGATGCCATAGCGCTCACCCTGGGCCCATATTACAAGCGCTCCGACCTCCACCTGGCCGCAAAGGAATTTCAGGCTGGTTCCTGGCACGAGGACGGCAGAAGTCATCAGCATCACGCCACGATGAGCAATGTCCAAGACTTTTGCAGTGAAGTATTGGTCCTCCACATCGATTGACGCGGGGACAAGTATCGGCAGTCGCTCCCCAGTTCTTCTTTCAACAATCTCGCGAGGCGTCATATGGTAAGCGATCATGCCGAAAGCCGACCAATTGGCAAGAATGTTTGCCGAGCGGTCACTATGTCCCGGCGTCCGAGCTCGCGCGCTTGGGGGATCCACGACAGGCGTTGGCACGCACATTGAGCGTCCACCAGACCCGGTCGCGCGTAGCCAATTAAATGCGTATAAATAGTCGCCCCCTGACCGCCTGCCCCATTCACTTGTTCTGTGTACGTCGAATCATAACACCATCCTATACCGGGAAAATCCCATAATTTCGTCCACTTTGGAGTGACTTACCCTGCAGAAATGGAAGCGGTATGCGAATTCCCGGTTCGCTTATGAGCCTCTCAAGCGAGTTCTCAATCACGTGGGCAAGGCTATGAGCCCTCCAAACGGCCGACATCTGTGTGCGCCTGGCCCCGCCTGTCCGCAGCTAGGAAATTTGCTGGTCCGGCAGATCGCAGTCGAGCCGCCCCTCGTAGGAGCACCAGCAAAAGGAGCTAAGAGCGGCGACTGTGGGGCGGTACGGGCTAAAAATGTTCTGAATCAACTCAACCCACTGCGCGACAATCTACAGACCCCGATCCGGCCGACAAGTTGCGATTTATTACGTCGAGCGTAGTTCAGAGAGAATCTGGATTCGTCGACATTAGAAGTATTTCTTACCTGACCTGCGGCTGTTTTACCTGAAGAGTGATACTCTTGGTGATGGTTCGGCGAGGCCCACAATGAGACGAATCGCCCGTATGACATGATGCTGTCGCCCTGATCCGCTGCTTGTGGCGATCGCTTCCAAGTGCTTCCACATGTAAAGCGAGGTGCCATTATATGCCAGTGACCATTGTCCAAACTGCCGCTCGGGAACAAGTTGGTCATAAGCGATCAGCATATTTTCATGCCTGGCGTCGGCGGCGATGGAGGCGACAAGAGAGTGGACCGCAGCAGCTGGTCCTTCGATATATTGGGCAAAACGATGGCTAGACGAAATCAGCGCGCCCGTGATCGCAAGCGCCTCATTCTTTTGCTTCGCTGCTTCAACGAGTTTCGCAAGTTCAGCACATTCTTCTCCACCTCGGATACGGCTTTCACTTATGTAAAACAGGGCGCGAAGTGCAGTGCTCTGCACAGAGGCAGATCCGACCTTTTCGCAGTCAAGCATGATCAGATGACCGGAGGAATGTTAGACATCGCCCGCGATCGACTCTGCTCGATGAAGTAGCTGTCCATCGCGTCCAGCCCGGTACGCGTCAGCTGCACGAGACTTGGAGGGTCATTCCCGCAAAGTGTTTTCTCAGCAAGGCCGAGGTCAACGAGAGAATTGAGCCAGCGCATTGCAATCGACGCCGGGGCAGCAGACAAAGCACAGAGGTTCTCGATCGAAATCCGACGACCCGCAACGTGGGCTGCGTAGAGCTGAAGTAACATATCCCACGCTGGCTCTGAAAAGACCTGAAGAGGCAGAAATTTAGCGCGCCTTGATCGCGCTTCGAGGACCAGCCCTAGTTCCTTGGCAATGTCGGCAGAGCCTGATGATCCGGCCGGATGGGCGCCCCATTGATCCTCACTCGCCGCCAATCTTCGCCAGCGCGCCATCTACTATCTCCTAAAGGCACCACCGATTGGCAGGCATGATAGAATGGAGGTGGTTTCTTCGGGAGATGGGGAATTCCCGGTAGGCAAGTTATCGCGACTGCGGGATTTAACGACACGCGTCATCTGGAAGGAACGATGCCAAAACAACAAAAAACGAGTTTCCCGAATTCAGAAAGTTTGCGTGGTATTGGCATGCGATTGCGCAAATCGCACTCGGTTCTCGACTTGCTGAAATGACGTGTTTTCATCTGGACGAAGGGCTTATCTCAAACTCCCAAATCGAACTTCAAGGGAGCATGCCCTATCCAGCGTCTCTTGGCGCTGTATGAGGGAAATGCGGCAGGACCGCCGACAGAATAGCAATAAGTTGCAACCCGATCGTGGGGGTGCAAGACCAAGAGAGGAAGTTGTGACCTCTACCGCTAGAACAACAAGCGAACACCGCGTCGCCTACGTCGTTGACGATGACGACGACTTCAGGCGTTCGACGGTGCTGCTGCTGGAAGTCTCGGGTTGGGCCACGACCGGATTTCCCTCCGCAGCGTCATTTCTGCAAGTTGAACAAGCCTTGACGCCAGGACCTCTGTTACTGGATCTGAGGATGCCACAGATTGGCGGTATCGATCTGCTGGAGTCGGGGCTGATCGACCGACTGAGGTTCGTGACCGTAGTGACAACGGGTCACGGTGACATCGAGAGCGCTGTTCGATCCCTGAAAGCTGGAGCTGTAGATTTCCTGGAAAAGCCGTTCTCGCCAGAGGACATCCTCGAGGCAATGAACGCCGCTCAGTCCTGGCTGGAGGCTCAGTCAGACCGAAAGCAGCCGCTCGAGGAGGCTCACCACCTCGTCGGCGGACTGACGCGCCGGGAAATGGACGTCCTCCGGGGTCTCATTTCCGGACTGCCCTACAAACTCGTCGCTCATCATCTCGGGATCAGCGCTAGAACGGTGGAAATGCACCGTGAGAAGGTAATTCGGAAGCTGAACGTCCGCAGTAATGCCGAAGCAGTCCGTATTGGCGTGTTCGCCAACGTTCAGCCGCTCGAAGTCTGACGTTGCCCAGTAGCACGCGCACGCTCTGCACTGGTTTTGCATGCGGGCATCGGACAATCGCTCGATTCTGGAGGACTCTCCGGCATCTTGCACATTGTTAAAGGATAGTGGCTCTTAGGGTCGCGGTAGATTACAGCATGCCTGAGTGAGCACGCTCGAACCCACATTGCACGCGATTCTCTCCACGTCCCTAGACCCCGCCATCGCCATGCGCCACGACGGCAGCATTGCTGCGTGGAACAGCGTGGCGGAACAGACGTTCGGCTGGACGTTCCAAGAAGTTGATGGCCGTCGGCTCAGTGAATTTATCATACCGCCTGAGCTGCGATCCCGACATGAGAGGGGCTTGGAGCGATATTTGGAAACAGGCGTTGCCACGGCTCTAGGCAAATACATCGAAGTTACCGCAATCGACCGCGCCGGCCGGCGCTTTCCCGTCGAACTGTCAACAACAGAGCTCAAGCTTGAAGATGGGCATCTCTTTGTGGGATTCATTCGTGACATAACCGCCCGAAAAGATGCCGACCAAAAGATAAGAGACATTACTGAGCGATTGGAACTTGCTGTCCGTGCGCATTCAATTGGGGTTTTCGATACTGACGTGAAACGGGAGCAAGTGAAGTGGAGCGAGGAGCTTGAACTGATTTACGGATATCTCCCCGGAACATTTGAGACAACACTTGCTGCCTGGCGGCGGCACGTTTTCTCTTCGGATCTGTCGCGGATCAAAGCCCGGTTCAAAAAGGCTGTCGAAACTCAAGCTTCGGAAATTTCATACTCCTATCGTATGACCAGGTGCGATGGAGACGTCCGGGATATCGAAGCATCGGCCCGCTTTTTTTATGATGCGGCGGGAAACAATATTAGACGCGTCGGCGTGAATATCGATGTCACGGAGCGCAAGATGGCGGAACGTCGCCTCGCGGACACCCAGTCCGAATTGATCCATGTTTCGCGGCTGAATTCATTGGGCGCATTGGCGTCTAGCCTGAGTCACGAACTAAACCAGCCCCTTGCTGCTGTGGCAAACTACATTTCGGCAGCCAGAAGTCTAGTACAGCAGCAGCAGCAAGGAATGGCGACGGGCACGCAGGCGGTGGAAACGCTGCAGCTCGCATCAGAAAGCGCGCTGCGTGCGGGCGAATTGATCAAGCATCTGCGGACGATGTCAGCAAAGGGAGTGAATGACCCAATTTGTGTGAGTTTCAGCGAGATTGTTCATGTGACAGCGCGCATAGCACTGCATGATCATAGCCATTTACCAATAACACTGACGGTTGACGTCGATTCCGAAGCCGATGCCGTGTTCACGGACCCAGTTCTACTGCAGCAGGTCGTGTTCAACCTCATGCGCAACGCTGCCGAGGCAATGCAGGACGCAGGAGGGACTATCACCGTTCGAGCGACTGTAACATCCTCCCGGGAATGTCTGGTTCAGATCGAAGACACCGGTCCCGGACTTGAACCGGAGATCGCATCGAACCTTTTTACGGCCTTTGTAAGCACGAAAAGCGACGGGATGGGCGTGGGATTATCCATCTGTAGGACCATCATCGAAAATAGTGGAGGCCGTATCTGGGCTGAAACTAGTGAAGCTGGAGCAAAGTTTTTCTTCACACTCCCGCGCCCCCGAAAGCAACGAACCGTGGATGGATAGCCTACATCAAGCTGGTCGAGCTACGCCAACCAGCGAGCAGCGCCTTCTAATGAAGAGGAACTGTTCGAACTTTGGCATCGGCTGACCATTTTCGGAATGGCGTCGAGGATTCGCCTCTAACGATCCCGCACTGGCTTTTGGAGTTCGTCGGCTTCCTTGCGACCGCCGATAGCAGTGAGGGGCATTATCAACGGCGATCGACTCCGTTTCGGACTTTATGGTCGCTGATTCTTCAACTATGGTCGATACACACCAGTAATGAGCTTGCCCCTTTTGAAATCTGTCGAAACCTCCGTTTCGGAGCTCCGCGCCGACCCCCGAACGCACCTCTTTGTCGTAGCAACGCTCTCCTCCGAAGATACGCTGTCAGCGGTCCGTATTCGCAATCTGTCCGCCTCCGGTGCATTAATTGAAGGCGCAGCTTTGCCCGCGGAGGGATCAGTTGTCAGGATAAGACGCGGCGACCTTTCCGTCGAAGCTGTTCTGGCCTGGCAGTCGAACAATCAGGCGGGCCTTGCGTTCAAGTCGAACATTTTCGTGCCAGCATGGCTCCCAAAAACCGCTTCAAAGCAATCGGCGATCGACCAGGTCATGTTCGAAGCGAAAAATCGACCGGAAGGCCTCAGCGAGCCATCGCAAGCCAACTGCTTGCGTCCTGACTCAAGGGCCATGCTGTTTGAACTGACTGCGCTGAGGAGCGAGCTCGCAACCTTGGGAGAAGCGCTTGCCGGTGATATCATCCTCGTTGCAACGCATCCGGAAATCCAGGCTCTCGACATTGCGATACAGAGAATTGATCGGCTCCTTTCGCTGACGGAAACTGGCGATAGTTCCGAGAAGGCGGCGGACAAGATCATTCACTGAGCCGGTCTGACACGATTCCAGTCAGAATCTGACCGTTGACCAGTCGCTGCCCGATCGAATGCGATACTCCCCTGACGCCGGACGTGGGAGGGACTGCTGCCAGGACGCCCCGGCGTAGAGCCGCTTGCTGGGAAGTTGCTGACAGCTTTCCGCATTTGCGTCGCACTGCTTTCCTTCGGCGAACTCGACGCTAGAATGTCCCCGGTTCACTATAGTGAGAATGCTGCCCGTGCGGCGGAGCTCGACGTTGGGCGTCCCGGCCGGCGGGCGCACTAACACCAAAAGGTCATAGCCAATCAGCAGCTTGAGGCCGGTTTCGGATCCGGCGACATCACCCGAGACCGGCTTGACGGTCACGCGATAGATTCGCTCAATCTGTGGCACCGGCCCGATGGCGGCAATCCGGAGTCTTTTGCGCTGGCGGGGCTCGATCACGAGGCGCTTTGGCGAGACGAGCAGGCCGAGCTCTTCGGGATCCGGCAAGACCCGCGATTTTTCCGTGCTGAGCCCCGCGTCAATGATTTCCCGCGGCTCGACGGAAACGAAGCTTCGTTCACTGGAGTCATTGTAGATCTCGATGTCTGCCGCGCGCGATGCCCCCGGCTTCAACTCGACGATCAGCTGGCTGACGGCGAGATCGGCGAGCGCCGGCGCGGCCGCTGACATCGCAATCGTGACACCAAGGCACAGCGCAAGGACGCGACCAGTGATGGTCCGGTACCGGATCGCGCGACGCGTATTTATGATCGACATATTTGATCTCCTGCCGAGACGAATCCTTCTGCGGGCCGTGCGCTGGCGATGGATATGGTACAATTGGGTTCAGTCCCCCGAGTGACGCGAAGCTGTTCGTTGCGCCCGGTTTCGATCTGGAAATAGCCAGCTTCATCGGTGCGCGCCACGCCGTGCGATCCGCTGATCCCTGCATTGGCCAATGGTTCGCCATCCTCCCCGACGGCCCGGCCGAACAGGATGAACAGCGGCGTGACGGTCCAGTCGAGCTGTGCGACGTTGCCGGGATAGAGGGTTACCATTCGCGGAGCGGCATCGAAACCTGAAACCTGCCCGCTGCGCGCGCGAACTCGAACATCATAGGCCTGGTAGGGCTGAAGGAACAATATCATGCGTCCGCCGTCGGCAACCGTGCCTCGAACCACCTCGTTCACCAACACATCGAACTGTTGATCCGAACCGCCGCCCGCCACCGATACCATAACCCCCGTAACGTTCATGTCCCGGCCGGCGATGCCGACTCCGCCGTTAGCAACGACGACCCCTGTGTCGAACGTCGCCGCAAACTGGGTTGTGCTGTTGTCGCCGAACTGATGAAGGGCATCGGCCCGGCCATTGAACGACGCCGACCGCAAGTGAGCGCTGGCGCGTGAATAGGCGCCGTCAACATTCTGCCCGATCGCGACGTCGCTCGAGAGTTGGGCCTGGTCCTTTAGCTGGCGGTGCCAGGAAGCCTGGGCCTCGCCGACCAGCTGGTTGGAGCGTTTGCCACCAGCATTCTGATGCACCAGGCCGGCCGAGCCGGACAAGGCGACACTGCCCCTGTGGGCGAGGAAGCGAAATCCGATAAGGGACGAAAAGTCGCGCTCCGTCCTACGGGCGTCCGCCGACACCAGCAGGTCCCACCGGCTCGAGCGGACGACGGGCGCTTCAACCGAGGCTCCCACGCTGTAATTTGCCCGCTCGCCGGAATTCTTTCGATACAGGCCGGTGACCCGCATCGTCGCACGATCGAAGCGATAGGAAAGGATCGTCAGAGCCTGTGCAAAGCTCCCTCGCTCGGAAAAACCGAGCCTTGCCTCTTCGCTGAACGTGCCGCTCGACGTGCTGACGGGCAGCAGCGGGCGGCCGTCGCTGCTTTTGATCCTGCGCAAATCGAAGCTGAGCGACGCCGGACCGTTGCCGATCGTGGTGGCCCTGATCGCGACGCCATGATCGCCAGACGTGGAAAGTAGGGCTCCAAGCCTCAACTGGGCAAGGTTTGAATGATGGACAATTCCGGTTTCCAGAATTGCTTTGCGCTGAGTCCCGAGCACGACCGCGTCCAAGCCAAAGTTCGGGTTCACCCGATAGGCTACACTTGCCTGGTAGAAGAAATTTTTGCCGCTTACGGAAAGGGCGTGACCTGACGACGGCAAAAAGCCGACAAATGCCGAAAATAATGGGCGCCCCTGCGGGGCCATCGACGATCCCTTCGTGAAGAAGCGCTGCTCGTCGCGCGGCGGCCTGCCGTCTTCCTGGATCCTGAGGACGATCTCGTATGAACCGTCCGGAAGCGATTCTGTGTCGATCAGCTTGGAACCGGCGGCGTAAATCCGCGACGAGCCGATCCGCCCGTCGATCAGTACGTCGACCCTGGCAGGCTGTTGTAGAAAGATCTCGAGGGGTGAGCCGAGCAGCGCTGTCTTGTTCCGTCTTGTATCGAGCTGGGTGGCGGCGCCCAATCCGACGATGCGCCGCCGCCCGACCAGCTCGGTACCCGGAGCCCAAAAAGCTCCGCCAAGAAATCGCCAGTCCCGGCGATCGGTTTCCACGGTCAGATTGTCGAATGTCAGGCCGGCGCCATCGGTCACCGAGCTGTCACTTCGCATTCGGAAGTTTCCTACCGCGGCAATCGACCGATTCTGCAAATGCCAGGACGTCCCGCTGCGGCTTGATCCCGATAGGGTCGCGCCGAACAGGCTGACGAGCGACGGCTGGTCGGCGGGCGGGGGGAGATAGTAAGCGGCAGCCGGATCTGGTTGTGAGAGCAGGTCCGAGTGAATGAACAGGTCCACCCGGAACCGTTCCTCGTCGAGGATGACGCCAGCCTGGTCAGGCTGAAGAATGCCGCACCCGTCGTGGCGGTCCGGCCCGCATGCGAGGGACACATTCGCGGCCACCGGGCCGCTGAGCGCGCCTACGAGTGGGACGGGCAGCATGACATCCGGGACCATCCGAACTAAAGATAGAGGGTCGGCGAAGGTGACGAAACCGGGCCTAACCCTCGCCCGGACCTCGCCCAGCTTCCTGCCTCTAAAATAGGCATCAAGTACGACGTCGCGTTCCGCAGTCAGAGTTTCAAAATCCTCTGGCGCCGATGTATTGAACTTGCCCGCCTCCGAAGCTCGCGCGGGCGCTGCGCTCATGAACGCGGTGCTAACCATGAATGCGTGCAGGGCGCGCTGGAGGGGTGAACGGCTTCGCATGCCCGCCTTACTCCGGGGCGATCAGGAGGGTCAGCGATCCGCGGTAACTTCCTTCCCGTGCACGCGAGAGCTCGGCCGCGCGAAGGACTATGGTCAGACTGGCGGAGGTGGCCGGGCCACTGTTGCAGAACTGGTGCGTTGCCGCGCTGGTCTGGCCGGAGAGGGTCCCGTTCGCGGTCAAAGCGGTGCCCGACGTCTGGCCCGACTGCTGGCTCCACTCGACAGTGTAGGCAAGGGCGCTGGAACCATTGGCCAGCGTGAACGATCCACCAGGCCCCGATCCGGAGGCGGCAACGCTGTAGGCATTGCCGGAGCTGTTGCTGAACAGGCAGATATTCTGCGAGCGTCGGCTATCGGCCTGCAGATTGGCAATCACCCCAAAGTCCACGTCCGTGAGACTTGTGATCCGTACCCTTTGGGCCAGTGCCGGCGTCGGGGACAGGACTGCGCCGAGGAAAACCGCAAGGCAGCAGGTCAATACGGGAGCGCTGCGGCGGGTGCGCCGTGCCGCCTGTAGATGCCGGAATCGGATTCCAGGCGATGGGTACATCCGCTCCATCGCCCGCGGCTTTATTCGGGCGCGACGACGAGAGTGAGCGTACCATTATAGGTAACGCCCGCAGTCATAGTCTGCAGGATGGGCGATCCTATCGACACCACGAGGCTAGCCGATGCTGACGGCCCCGCCGAACAGTCCGAATTTATCGCCGCCGACGTCTGTCCCGTCAGGGCCGTGCCGGCGGCCAGGGCCGTGCCGCTGGTCTGCCCGGACGCCTGGGCCCACTCGACGGTATAGGGCACCACCGGCAGGGCCCCGCTTGCGAGCGTGAAGGCGTTGGAGGCTCCACTGCCGGAGGCCGTTATGCTGTAGCCGCGGGTGCTGGTATTGCTCCAGACGCACACGCTCTGGGCATCGCTAGCGGCCGCTGACGGATCGGCATTGGCGAAGGTCACGTCGGTCAGGCCGCTGATTCGAACACGGCCCGGGACCGAGGCGTTGATGATCACCGAGCCCGTCGAGGTTGCGCCGAACGAGCCATCGGTCGACGCAAAAGCCGGACTTGTCAGCAGCAGCGATGCGGCGAAACCCGCGACGAGTGCGCAACGAACTTGGTTAAACATCGCAAAGGCTCCCACGGATTAGCTCCAAAATGGAGACATCATCCGCGGCTTAAGCACCATAATCCTTTAATTTTCAGTTAAACGTTTATGCCCAAACCCTGCGATTCCCTCGCCGTGCCACGCAGGCAGCTTTGTACATCCAAATTCTCGTCGGTTGCGCCAGAATGGACGTAGTCGCAACGATGCGTTGGCATCCACTTGGTCATGGTGTGGCCATGACGTCACATACTTACGAAAGCATTGAATGCCGGAATGCAGTTCGGCCAACCGCGCCTTCGGGCCGCTCTTGGCTGGCCCCGGGGCTGGCAAATCGAGTCGGACGCGGCGTGATATGGCTGCTCATCGCAATGGCGATGGTACCCGCCCGTGCCCAGTCAAGTCGGAGCGCGGGTCTTGCGTCATCCGGAAGCGTGCGAATCTCGGTTTCGGTTGCCCCGAAATATGAGGTTCGGAGGGTCACTGCGTCCACGCCGGCCGACACCCGGTCCATGGGACATTCGGCTCGGCTGTGCCTCATCACCAATTCATCGGTCCCGCCAATGCCAGTTGCCCTCGTGCGCGCTTCGGCCAAGTGGATGGATGTCGGGAAAATCAGCGACGGCACCGATGAACCGGGCGCGATGGGAACAGGGGCGAGCGACGTGCGCTGTTCGCCGATCGAAGATGGATTTGCGCCGGAGGTGCTGAACGCAGCGGACCGGACGGGCCATCCATGGCTGCTGGTTCGTCCCGAATAATTTCTTGGCCACCGTCGATCGGCTTGGGGCGGCCAGGCAGCCTCCTGGTCACGAGTCACACTAGTGACCACCGCTTGGAAAAGTGACCGCTACTGAAATTCGGTCACCCGGATCAGCGTGGTCCGGCCATCCTTCTCTGTCCTGACGATTTCGCGCTGCGCCGGCTGGACACCTGGTTTCCAGGTGCGTGGCGAAATCTCTGTTCCCCGAACGATCGTAACCTTTGCCTGAGCATCACGCCTGACCGTGGGCGTAACGTCCGGATTTCCAATTGTCGCCAAGGCCGCAAGCAAAATGATCATGCCCCGACCATCGCGGCTAAAAGCTACGCGCTGCTTTCAAGTCCATTCATTTCGGATTCGATCAGACGAGGCAGCCTATCTACCCGATCCAAGGTTCCGCCGCATTTTTAGCAGCTCCGCGATCGGATCGTCCGATGCCTTCAGCTGGGCGCGTTCTTCTTCGCTGAGCTCGATTTTGCGAAGAGTGGGGGCCGTCCAGGGCTTCTTGGCCCCCTTTTGAGGAAGTTCGCGATCCACGTTAGTCTCCAAATGCGGTGCAACATGATCATAACAACGGACGGCCCTTAAAGGGAAGTCTCATGGCGCCTGGGAGCGCACGGCCAGATCAAAATCAAATCCCCGATGGGAGCATTCAATGGCCCGGTGGCAAGAGCGCCTGACGGGGCTGAAGTAACAAACGCTGCTCCAGCCCCTCCAGAATCGGCATCCTGACGATTCCTGATACCCCGCAACGTCCTACATCTCAACTCGTCGCCATAGGTCAGGGCGTGGCTTGCCGGATCTTGACCTTTCCATTGGCAAACAATCCCAGAATGTGCGGATCACGAAAGGTGCGCATGGTTCGACTTGTGCCGTGCGATTCCTCGCTGCGCAGACTTTCCTGCCCAAGCCGCTCGTCAGTCATTGGTACCGGCGTCAGGGCGTTTCCACTATTCTTTGACATCATGATCTCCCACAATGCGTCAACAGTTAGACCGCGACTTTCAATGCAACCGATGTGGAGAAAATTGTCCGCATGGTCAAACTCAGGAACATGGGCGAATGTATGGTCAGAGAAAAAGCCGAGGCGTTCGATGACCATAGGTCATATTATTGAGGATGATTGGGTCATTGGCCTTCTTAGCCAGTCGGACAATTGCGCCTGAGCCTTATCCAGATCGGAGATACTATCAATCCATAACGGAGGATATGGTAAATGAAATCTAACCATCTCCGTTCAGACGGTCTTCCCGCAGGCAATTTGCCTGAAGCTTGAGAGGGATCGGGACTGTGGAACATTTCAAGATTAGCCCGTCACCGCGTTTCGGCAACGATGCCCTGGCTGACCGCGCTGGCGCCATACGCGAGCGGCTTACCTCGGCCCTTCGAATCGTCGAGCAGGTAACCAGCGTGCCAACTTCGCTCCTTCCTGATCAGCCAGTGGCCGAAAAGGACATAAGGGCGATTCTGAATTTCCGCCGCGCCCGCGCGCAATATTTTGATGGCGAGCTGTTTGCCGACCCCGCCTGGGACATGCTTCTGGAACTCTATGCCGCAAGGCTTGGGCAACTGAGGATATCGGTGGGGGCACTGTGTGCGGGAGCAGCGGTGCCCGCGACCACAGCGTTGCGATGGATCGCCACACTTGAAAGCAAAGGTCTCGTCGAAAGGAAAGCAGATCCAATGGACGGTCGGCGATTCCATCTCTCGCTGTCCGATTGCGGCCTCGAGGCGATGGCAAACTACTTCAGGTCGGATCCCGCCAGAAAATCGTTCACTTGAAATTTTCGCTCCCGATCCAGTCCCGCAGGCGGTGCATGGCGTGATCGAGATAGGCCCCCGCGTCCGCGGGGGCCTCGTTTGCATCGAGAATTGCGAGAGCTCGGGCCATGAGGTCAAGCGCTTCGGCGGCACCATTGCCGCTTGGAAACTGGTCAGACCCCGCGGCCGCGAACTGTCGGCTGTCAATAGACATGGCAGGCTCCGAGCAGCGGTCACCGGGTTATTAGGACAAGCTGATTAATTTGTCATTAGTGAGATTGACTGCATTCGCGCCCGTGTCGATTCGGAACATTATCCGACGTTAGAAAAATCCCAGCGACTGGGCTTGAGCTCGCTTTCGCCCGGCAATATCAGATACTCCCGCTCCAACTTGGCAATCACCTCTTGTACGCCGCCTGCGGCCCCCTCGTCATGACTGAGAGGCTTATCCAGTCGGGCAGCGGCGAGGTCGAGATAAGTACCAATTGCGCCAGGCGCTGAAAGTCCGTCGAGGATGTCGAGCGCTTGGGTCATGAACCTCAAGGCCTTCAAAAGTTCGAGCCGGATTCCGGGGGTCTGATGAGACGCATTGCACGAGGCCCCACCTGACAGTAACCTTAAGAAGGTTGTTGTTTTGATGAGCAAAAGTTCCCGTAAAAATCGATCGAGTCTGGACATTTTGCCTTCAAGCGCTCGGGATCTTTGCCTTGGGCAAGCGCGCTGTTGCCGAAATTCCAACTCCAATTTATGGCTGACGTGCTCGGCTTTTTGAATTAGCGCTTCCAGCGATGGGTGCGTACGCGGAGACAGGCATGCCAGATCCCGAGCCGCCCACTTCGGTCAAAGCGGGCACCGCCAAAACCGTCAGTCTGACCGAAAGGGATGTTCTAGACGCCGCCAGGCTTCTCCACCTCATTTCCGACGGATTGACAGGCGTAAATTTTCTCAGTTCCGATAAAGAGTCCCAGCGCCGCTCATCCGCTGAACCGCCTGAGCGCGACGAACTCGTCGATCGGGCGAGGTCCGTGGTGCACACGCGCCGGCTTCGGGCGCGGCACTTCGGTCGCGCCATGTTCGCCGAGCCGGCATGGGATATGCTGCTGCGGCTTTATCTCGCTGACTCTGCGCAAGAACGGCAAACGATCGGCCAACTCACGGAGGGAATTGAAACGGCGTTGACGACGGTTCTGCGCTGGGTCGGATATCTGGAGAAGGAAGAGCTTGTTGAACGACAGGATCACCCGACGGACCGGCGCATCGTCTTTATCAGGCTGACGAACAAGGGACGAACTGCGCTAGAGGCGTATTTAACCGAGTTGCCCGGATAGGCACGGCCTGTATCCGGCAAGGGTTCCCTTCTAGGTTACGCTAAGACGGCCCGTCGGCTGATCCTTCTCCAAGACTTGTGAGCGTGGAATCAGTTGTACAGCGTTCCGCGGCCCATTGTCGGCAGTTTGCCAAATGTTTGCGGAACTGGCGGCGTTGAGCGTCCGACTTCCATTTCGCAACGATTCAGCTAAACTGATGCCAAGCAGGCTGCCATCCCGCTGGACTGCCTCAGACCGGGGGGGGGTTATGAGAAACATCTTAGAGTCGATCGTTGCATGGTCGTACGGCCTGTTGGCCTTTTTAGTCATCTTGATAACGCTATTTCTGGTCGGTTCGCTCTTGGCTGAGCGAGCGATCCTTTACCGCGACCGTCAGCGCATGAAGCAGCGACGGCAATATGACATCATTGGAAGACCTGACGAATCGTCTTCGAAGGGAAATTGAGGCCCGAGCAGCCAGACCGGCTGGAGTAGTTGCCCGTTGGGAGGTAGCATTGGTTAGGCAGGCCTGAACGAAAACTCTGGTCAGGGCAATCAGTTCGGTGCCAGATGGAAGGCTTAGGCAAGGTGGCGGCATCGGAGGTGGAAGGCCCGGCTTGAAAACCTCCATCGCACCCGCAGCGCTTGGATCCAATCCGGCGACTCTAAAAGTCGTCATAGATTTGGCGCTGATCCCGCCTGTCGCGTTGGGTCCTCTTGTTCGACAAGCAAATTGCCTCCACGTCTAAAATTGGTCGGTATGTCGACGCGATCGCCCCATCAACAATTGGACGGTCGTCGTGCCGATTAACGCGCCCGAGGCGCCCGCGCCAATATGACATATTGGGCAACTACCGGCGGCACTGGACGGACCGAATGACTTACCGGACTCGTCAAAGCCTTTTTTCCGATAGTGTAGGCTAGGCGAGACGTAGGTCGCCTTCTCGTTTACGCGACGCTTGCTGGCTGAACGGGAAAGCCCTTCTCCACAAGTCCGGCTTCCCCATTTCCTGGTGAACTACTCGGGCTCAAATTCGCGTGTGGCAGCCGCCAACTCGTCATATTTAGCAGCTAGCTGGAGGTGCGTTCTCCTCGCCGAACCAGTCGCTTTGTCGGCACGACGCCGCTCTTCCTTCGCCCGCATGCGATAATAATCGCGGTTTCCATCGTGCATGATCAATCCTTGCCTTCCGGCTCAGCCACCAAAGGGGCAAAAGTGCGAGCGGCGCTGAGGAGAAACGTTTCCTCAGCTCGTCCACGGCAATTGCGCGCAAGGCGGCGGCAGGCTTCTGCTTCGTGATCGAGATTCTGTTTGATCATAGACTCAGTTAAGAGTGGAGCGCTGAAGTCCAATTCAACAAACATGGTTGCCGACAGAGTATCAAATCTCCGCATTGGGTCGAAAAGGGAGCCTGGCTACGTTTATGAGCGGCACTTTATAAGCCCCGACGGCTAAGCCCACGATACTCAGCGCGAGCCACGGACGGTCCGCTAGACAAAACCGTAAAGGCGCCGTTGATGGTCCCAGTCGAGCGGCTGCGGCCCAAACAGCAGTTTGCGTCGGGTGAGATCAGCCGGCTGGGTACCGTCGACGATCGCGGCCTTAATGTCCGGCGCCAGATAATTCAGGCGTACCAACCGAGCGAAGGTCGTGGACCCCAATTTCCTTTCCTTGGCGAGCTGCGCGATCGATCGGTCCCGATTGTGGAGCATGAAGTCATGCAGTTCAGCAGCTTCTTTCAAGATACTCACGAGACCGCCGTCGGGCGCTCCACTTTCCGCGGAGCAGGCGCGCACCGGGATCGCATATTCCGGCTTGGTGCAAATGAGGTTGGCGGGCGCGTAGACCATCCGGATCCTGTCGGCGCCCTTGGGCCTGATCGTTGCCCGCTTGAACAGGGTCTGGCCATCCCACGCGAGAAAACGGCCCAGCTCGTGGCAGGAGATAAGCAGCCGAAGGTGCGATCGGTTGACATCGGCCCGAGCGACGAGTGCTACCAGCAAATCTCGCAATTGCGACCGATCCATGAGCGCGAGCCGGCGCGCGGCAAGTGGCGCGTTCGCAATGAGCATCGCTGTTTCGTCGGAATAATGGCCAAGAGAGAGTATTGCCTCCTTCAGGCGAAGCCGATCGCTCAGGAAAGAAGCGATCGTCGCGATTACCAGCTGCTCGACATGTTCGGCGTTGACCTGAACTTTCCGGACGCCGTGACTGCGCGCCCACGCGGACGCCTCCGACTGATAATATCGGGGACGCTTGGTACCTCCCGAGCCTTTGACGATCTTCAATCGTCGCCCCACCTCATCGTGCAATAGTCCAATCATTAGATTGCTGACCGGGTCGCGCTTGCAAGGATAGCGCGATTTGATGATGTCCTGCACCAAATGCCACCGCTCCAGACTTACCAGCGGTTCGATCTGCGAGCGGATGAGTTCGCCGTTGTGGACAAGATGACCCGCATAGATGGGATTACGCAGAATCTTGAGGACGTTTGTGGCCGGAAAACGCTGCTGGCGGTCGCGATTTCCGTGCCGGAAGCCGAAGGTCAATGTCTTGAAGTTCTGGGCTTCCAGCCGTTGGCCCAATTGGTTTGCCGACATCGTCGGAAAATCGAGGAAGAGACTGCGGACTGTCTCGACCCGGTCGGGGTCTGGAACCAGTTTGCCACTTCGCCGGACGAGATAACCGATCGGCGGCATGCCCCCGGCAAACAGACCCTTGCGCCGTCGCAGGGCGCAGCGATCCCGGATTCGCTCGCTGGCGAGTTCGCGCTCGAATTGGGCGAAGGTGAGGAGAACGTTCAGGATCAACCGGCCCATGCTGTCCGACGTGTCGAAGGTCTGCGTGACGCTTACAAAGCTCGCGCCGTAGCGGTCGAGAACGTCCATCAGGCGGACAAAATCGGTCAGCGAGCGACTTAGCCGATTGACCTTGTAGATCACCACGATGTCGATTTGGCCGGCCTCGATGTCGCCGATGAGGCGCTGTAGCGCCGGACGAACCAATGTTCCGCCCGAAAAGCCGCCGTCGTCGTACAGATGCGGTAGCTCCGTCCAATTCCGGTGGGCCTGCGAGCGAATGTAGGAGCTGCAAACCTCGCGTTGCGTCTGCAGCGAATTTAGCGGCTTTTGAAGACCCGCAGCGACGCTTTTGCGAGTGTAGATCGCGCATCTCATCAGGCGATCATCGACGTGCTTGCTGCTCGGCATTGGCTGCTCCTCTCGGGCCGCGCGGGTCGCTTTCCTTCATGATCGTCGGGCGGCCATCGCGCTGAGGTACCCGAAACGGACCCGGTTCGGCGAGCGCCGCTTGCCCCGATCCTTTACAGGAAACGCGTGTCGTATTGGCCCTGGCTTTTCCTGTTTGCCGTCTAAGTGTCGCACCATCCGATTCACCCGTCGGCTGCGCGAGACGACGATGCAATGCGACCTCCGCATGCTCACGCATACGATCGTCATTTCAGCCGGGATCGCGACGGTCGGACCTTGAACACCAGCAGGCGATTGTTGGAATAAGCGGTGCGATAGTCGTGAATCGGGCGCTCCGAGCAGCACCCGACCCACGATTGCCGGCACGCGACCAAAGCGTTTTGGCTGTGTGAATCCTACAAATCAAGCGCCAAGACCAATGCCTGCGCATCGCGTCCCCGGTGCTCCTCCTGCCCTCCCGCTCGGCGCAGGTTGATCGAACATTCAATATGCGGCACAACCATCCGGCAGCCCGCCGTTGTCGGCACCGGGCTGCGGACCTGACCGCCAGGTATCAAACGCGGCCGGCCATTCGGGTCGGACGACTATTCCCAGGCACGAGCCCCGGCACCGGGATAGTTCTTCGTGCGACCTTTAAACCTGACTTTTCCGTCGGCGGCGCGCCGCGCCCGTACTACGTGAGATGGCGATCGATCAGAACGGATCGCCTGACGGGCAATCGCTTCACGACCGGAGCGAGTCCTTCGGCTTGTTGTATCGCGAATGCGCGCCCAGGCTCAGGCGGCAAATTAGAAGCCGGGTCGGGTCGGATGACGAAGCGCGCGATCTGGTCCAGGACGCTTTTACGCGGTTACTCGGCGCCCGGCCCGCGGAAGGATTTCGAGCGCCTGGGGCCTTCCTTAACCGGATCGTCCACAACCTGCTTGTCGACCGCTCGCGGCGCCTGTCGGCCCGGCCGCTTCACGTGGCGTTCGACGCCGAAACCGGCCCTTCAGTCGCGCCCGAGCAGGCCGAGATCATCGAGCTAGACCAGATGCGCCGTCGCTACAGGAACGTGGTCGAGACGCTTCCCCCGCGGATGCGGCAGGTTTTCATCCTGCACCGGATTGACGAACTGAGCTACAAGCAAATTGCCGCGCATCTCGACATCAGCGTGCGGACGGTCGAATGGCATATCGCTGAGGCGATCGTCCGGATCAGCCGCGCACTGGATGCCGAATGACCGAACCCGAGCCCCCAATCCGAAACCAGCTGCTCGAGGAAGCCGCCGCCTGGTTTGCCCGGATGCGCGGTCCCGACGCAGACGCCAGCCGTGACGCGTTCGAGGCCTGGCTTGCCCGCGGTGCGCTTCACCGCGGCGCCTATAATCGCGCAGCGGAAATCTTTGCGATGGGCAAACTGCTTGGCGATGAATCGACGGACATCTCAATCGCCGCCCCCCGGTCGGTCAGAGGTCGATCCCGGTTCCAGCTGATTGCTGCAAGCGGTCTCATCCTGTTGCTTGTCGCGGCCGGATGGTGGCTCTTGCTACAATTTCCAACCGACGGCCGCCGGTCCGGGACGCCCATGGCGGAAAATGGCGCTGATCGTGCGGCCGGCCCGATGCGCGTGACCACGACAGAAGGGGAAAGGCGAACGGTCCGTCTGACGGACGGTTCGCTCCTGATTCTCGCGGGTGGCACAAGTGTAATGGCGGATATCGGGCCGACAGTGCGGCGCCTGAGCCTCGCCTATGGCTCGGCCCGGTTCGATGTCGCGCACGACCCGCGCCCATTCGTCGTCGAGGCGGGCGGCGGGTCGGTGGTCGCCCGCGGCACGATCTTCGAGGTAAGCCTTGGTGATGACCGCCGCGTGTCGGTCCGGTTAATTGACGGTGCGGTCGACGTGACCCTGCCGATCGATAAGGCCAGGTCCACAGCGCCGACCGTCAGACGCCTTGAGCCCGGCGAGACCGTGAACTTCGCCATAGCGATGCCGGATCCTGGGACGGGCAGCGTTCGATCCGAAGGTGCCCAGGCTCCCCCCAAGGGCGCGGCACAAGGTGCCCGAGAGTTCGACGGAGTCCGGCTTGCCGCGCTGCTGGCCGAGGCCAACCGCGGCAGCGCACGCCCGATCCTTCTGTCCAATCCCGCTGACGGCGATCACCTCGTATCGGGAAGATTCGGAATCGACGACGGCGAGCTGTTGGCCGAGCGGATCGCGGCTTTGTTCGATTTCACAATCGACCGGCGCGACCCGGCCATCATTCTGCTCACCAAAGGGTAGGCAAACTTTTTCCTCGTTCGCGACCCCGTAGTTGCGGTCGTCGCTGCGTCATTCCCCCGAACCCGCCAATTCGAGCGGGCCCTTGGGGAGAATGATGATGCGCCTGAAACAAGCCTTGCGACCCGCATTCCTGTCAGCTTTTGCAATCGTTGCGGTGTCGATCCCGGCGCCAGGGTTCGTCGCCCAGATATCGGCAAGCGCGGCCTATGACCTTCCGTCGCAGGATTTGGGCGATACGTTACGCGCGATCGCCAGAATTTCAGGACGCGACATATTGTTTCCCTCGGATGCGGTTCAGGGACGCAGAGCACCGCCGCTCAGGGGCCAGCTCTCGCTCGACGAGGCCCTTCGCCTGGCGCTTTCGGATAGTCCGCTGGTGGCCGACTTTCGAGCGGGGGCGGTGCTGATCCGCCCGAGGGAAGCAAGCGCGCCCGAACGACAGGTGGAAACCGAAAACGCGGAACAAGCGATCACCGTCACCGGGACCCGCATCCGCGGATCGGCTCCGGTAGGCTCCGATGTGATCCGCATTACCCGCAAGGACATTGAGCGCAGCGGTTATGCCACGACCCAGGATATTGCGCAGACGATCCCGCAGAATTTCGGCGGAGCGCCCAATGAATCAACCGGACCGATTTCGCTCGATCCCAACTCTTCGCGCAACACCGGGGCCGGCTCCAGCCTAAACCTTAGGGGATTGGGCAATAGCTCGACCCTGGTGCTCTTGAATGGTGACCGGCCACCGCTCGGCGGGTTCGGCGGGATTTTCGCGGACATTTCGATGATCCCGGCAGCCGCCATCGAGCGGATCGAAGTGATCGCCGATGGCGCCTCGGCGATTTACGGATCGGACGCCGTCGCGGGGGTCGTCAACATCGTCCCCCGTCTCACCTTCGACGGTGCCGAGACGAGCGTTCGGACCGGCACCGCCGATGGCGATTCCCAGGACATGATCGCAAGCCAGATCATCGGCAAGGACTGGGGCAGCGGGCGGGCCATGTTCGCCTACGAATATTATCGTCGCGACCGGCTGCGCGCGTCCGATCGGGACTATATCACCGACGATCTTCGAGCCTTCGGCGGCCCCGACCTTCGCGGCGAATATGCCAATCCGGGCACGATCCTCGCCGGCGGACAGCGCTTTGCCATTCCCTCGGGACAGGATGGCACCGCCCTCACTCCTGGCGACCTCGTCGCTGGCACCGTCAATCGCGGCGATAGCTGGAGCTTGGTGGACGTCCTGCCTGACCAGCGCCGGCATTCGCTGTTCGCCGCGGCCCGCCAGAGCCTGAGCCCGACTGTCGACGTCTACGCGCAGGGATTATTCTCATCGCGGGCCTTCAGCCAGCATGACCGGACGTCAGCCGATACGCCGCGCACCGTTCCGGTCACCAATCCCTTCTATGTCGACCCAATCGGCACCGGTCAGCCGGTCCGGGTGCTGTACGATTTCGGGCCCGACCTTGGCCGGGAACGGCGGACCGGCACGGTCCAGGCTTTTGGCGCAACCGCGGGAGTGCAGGCCAAAGTTGGCAGCTGGTCGCTCGATGTCCGCGGCAATTACGGTCGCCAGATCGAAACCAGCAAGCTTCGCAATCGGGTCAACAGCGCCCGCCTTGCACTGGCCCTGGCGGACCCCGATCCCGCAACGGCCTATAACCTGTTCGGTGACGGACCATCGACCAATCCCGCCACGATCGATTTCATTCGGGGCTCGACCGTTTCGCACAATCGGGCCCGGGTCTGGAGCGTGTCGGCGCGCGCGGATGGGCCGCTCGTCAGCCTCCCCGCGGGCGACCTTCGGATTGCCCTTGGCGGCGAGTATCGCAACGAACTTTATTCCGGCAGAGCGGGCCTGGCCGATACGACCACGCTCGAGCCGGTCGTCCGGCCCGCCATCCCACTGCCGGGACCACGCAAGATCAAGGCCGTCTATGGCGAAGTGCTAATACCCATTTTCGGCGGGGACTTTGCCGTGCCGGGGTTCGAGCGGCTCGACCTTTCGGCGGCGCTTCGTACCGAACGCTATAGTGACTTCGGGACGACCACCAATCCCAAGTTCGGCTTTACGTGGCAGCCACTCGGCGGCCTCCGGCTGCGTGGCACCTACGGCCGCTCGTTCCGTGCCCCGGCAATCGACAATTTGCGCCAGGACGCGATCCTGTTGTTCGCGTTCACGATACCCGACCCCGCGTCCCCGACTGGATCGTCGAATGTACTGGTCAGCCGCGGCAACGATCCCGATCTGCGTCCCGAGAAAGCCGCCAACTGGACGTTGGGTGCCGACTTCGAGCCCCGTTTCCTGCCCGGATTCAAGGCCAGCCTGACCTATTATAATATCCGCTATCGCGACCGGATCAGTTCCCCAGCCGCCAACCTGTTCAACTTTCTCGTCAACCGAGACGTCTATCAGGGGATAATCGAGGACAATCCTTCGCCTGCCACAGTCGAGTCGTTCTACTCGTCGCCTTTCTTCGTCAATCCGCTCGGCATCGCGCCTGAGGCGATCAATGCCGTCGTCGACGCGCGACTGCAGAATCTGGCGGTCGTCAGGCAATCGGGACTCGACGTCGACGTGCGCTATGCTTTCGATGCTTTCGGCGGGCAAACCGAGATCGGGGCAAGCGGTGCCTATATTTTCAATATCGGGCAGGCGATCACACCCGACGCGCCGGTCACCGACGTCGTCGACATCCTCGGCAATCCGGTCGATCTTCGTCTTCGCGGACGCGCGAGCTGGAGCAACGATCGCTGGAGTGCCGCGCTGTTCGTCAATTATCTCGACAGCTACACGAACCTTACCAATCCTGAGCCGGAAAAAGTCGCCAGCTGGACGACCGTCGACGCCCAGTTGAGTTACCGTTTTCAGCGGGACCGAGGTCCATTGTCGGGACTGCGGATCGCGCTTAGCGCGACCAACCTGTTCGATGCCGCGCCTCCCTATGCCGCCTATAATCTCGGGCTGGTGGTGGCCGGCTTCGACCCCGACAATGCCAGCCCGCTCGGCCGGGTCGTGTCGCTCACGGCCACCAAATCGTGGTGATGCCGCTGCTGGCCGCGTTGGGAGGCCTTGCTACACTGCCAGTGCCGCAAGGCGATCAGACGGATCGAAGCCGCTCCGCGCTGGTCGATCGAGGTGCCGCCAGCATTGCAGGGAAGGCGATCGGCCCGGACGATATTGCGGCGCTTGGGGATTTTGGTGCCCGGGAAGCCTCGGTTGGCGGCGATCCGCCGTTCGCCGTGTCGCCCGATGGACGCGAGGCCGCACTGGTGTTGCGAAAAGCGCTGCCAAGTCAGGACATTCATTGTTTTGCGGTCATGGTCGTGCCGCTTGCCGGTGACGGCCCGGTGCGACTGATCGACATCGGCGGGACGCCGATTCCCGAAGTCAGCGATTTGCGCGGTCTTGCCGATCTACCGACCGGCGACCTCAAGGCGGTCGTCCCGACCTGGTCGCCCGATGGACGGTGGCTGGCCTATCTACGGCGCGACGGTGAGCGGACCCGCGTTTGGCGAGCGCGAACCGACGGATCCGGGATAGCGGCTGCTCTACCGTTGGAGTTCGACGCGCGCTCGGTGCGATGGAGCGCCGACGGGCATTCGCTTCTTATTACCGCGCGTCCAGGTATCGAGACTGCGCGAGCGGCGATCTCGAGGGAAGGAAGCGGCGGCTATCGATTCGACCGCCGGTTCTGGCCGCTCTCACGGGCTCATCCCTTGCCGTCGGCGGACATAAAGGAGGTCGAGTACAGGGTGCGGGTAAGCGACGGGAAGCTGGTCACGGGATCTGCTTCGGCCGGGGCCGACGATGGCGCCCGGCCGACGGCTGCGCTTACCTTCGCCCGATCGGCGAATGGCGACCTCGCCTGGACCGCGCCGGCCGAGCCTCGCCGGATCCTTGGGGGAACCGAGCTTCACGCCCGGATCGGCGGCCGACGCTTCACGTGCCGCGCACCCGTTTGTGCCGACCAGGTCGGGGCATTGTGGTGGCAAGCCGGCGCACTTCATTTCGTCCAGGCCGGCAGCGCGACAAACGGCGGGATCACGACGCTTGCAAGATGGCGACCGGACATCGCGACGGATCCGCAAATCATCCTGTCGACCGCGGAGGCACTGCTCGGGTGCCAGGCAGTGGGGTCAACGATCGCCTGCGCGCGCGAGACGGCGATCCATCCCAGAACCCTGGTCCGGATCGATCCGGCAACGGGATCCATGACAACCGTGTTCGATCCCAATCCCGATTTTGCCGCGCTTCGCAAAGGCACGGTTCGGCGCTTGCGGTGGCGCCTTGCCGACGGTGCGCAATCCTATGGCGACCTGGTCCTGCCTCCGGACCGCATGCCCGGCACACGTCACCCGCTGATCGTCGTCCAATATCGCAGCCGTGGATTCCTGCGAGGCGGAACCGGTGACGAATATCCTGTCCATGCCCTGGCGGCGCGCGGGTTCGCCGTGCTAAGCGTCGAGCGGGCCCCCTTCGTTGCTGCCGGCAGAACGACCGCCATGACCGACTTTACGCGGATCAACGCGGCAGACTTTGCAGAACGACGCCGCCAGCTGGCATCGATCAAGGCCGGCATCGATCAGGCGATCGCGCTAGGCCTCGTCGATGGATCGAAGATGGGGATCACCGGGCTCAGCGATGGGGCTGCCACTGTCCAGTTCGCGCTGATCAACTCTCGCCTGTTCCGCGCGGCGGCTATCAGTTCCTGTTGCGATGGCCCGAGCAGCATCCATTTCGCGGCGGATCGGGGCTATGGGGAACTGCTCGGTGCGGCCGGCTTCCCCGGACCTGGCGACGCGGCACCGGATTTCTGGAATCAATATTCCCTGGCTGCCAACGCGGACCGTGTGCGCACGCCCATCCTGATGCAACTGACCGAGGATGAATTTCGTTTTGCCCTCGAGACATTCGTGTCGCTCGATCATGCCCGCCAACCGGTCGAAATGTTCGTCTTTCCCGGCGCCTTCCACCAGAAATGGCGTCCGGCACAACGGCTTGCGGTGTATAGGCGTGCGATCGACTGGTTCGATTACTGGTTGAATGGCAAGGCCGACCCCGACGCCGCCAAGCGCGACCAATATGCGCGCTGGCGGGCGCTCGCCGAGCGTCAGCCTCGCTGAGTTGGGCGATCCACCCAGGCCCCTACCCAACTCTCGGCATCCACCAGCGCCAGAATGCGGCCGCTGACCTCGGACGACGGAAACGGCTCGCGCAATGCCTGATCGACCCGGTCTCGATCGATCAGGCCTTGCCGGGCAAGATGCCCATCGAGCAGCATTTCGCGGATGAGCCCGCGTCTGCGGTCAAAGAGCTGCGCGCAGAAACCATCGAACGATCCCTTGGACCTGCGTTGGAGCAGGAGCGGCGGCAGGCGGCCGGCAAAGGCCTGCCGCGCAACTGCGCGATTTTGTCCGTTCGCGCACCACGACCATGTCGGGATCGACAGACAGCATTCGACGATCGGCTGCGACAGCAAGGGCGACATAATCGGTGCGAACGCCGCACGCCGATGACCTTCGAGATAGTTATGGATCGACAGGACGGCCTCGACATGCGCGGCCTTGCCCGGCGGAACCGACAGATCCGTGGTTGCAACGGTCTGATTCACCCCGGGCTGCGCACTAATGTGCAGGGACCCGGGCCTCTCTCTCGGTCCGCGACCTGATCCGCGGACCAGGCGTCGCGCGACCTTCCAATAAGCATCCCACACGGTCGCGTGATTGACGGCGGCAATATCGGCGCATGTGGCCAGCATCGCCCGGACGCCCTCAGCTTGCAGCCGGTCGATTGCGGGGAGGATTGTCCTTAGATAACAGAAAACATCGTCGCCCCCACCCCCGCTGAAAAAGGCGTCGGCACCGATCGCCCGGGCGTAACGAAGACTCATCAGATCAGCCGCCTGAACGAAGGCTCGCGCGTTCGGCCGGGGCAGGTCGCGGCCGATCGAGCGGGCCAGGTCCACATCGTTCACCTGTGGTCGAACGATTTCGAGCGGAAGACTGAGATGCTCCGCCAGGGCGCGCGCGTAGTTGGTTTCGTCGGGGTCTCCCGGTGCCGGGGCGAAGGTGATCAACGATGCGTCCGGTGCGGCCGCGGCGACACCGGCGGCGACGATCGCTGAATCGAGACCGCCTGATATTTCGATCAGCGGACGCCGAGTGGTGCGGCCCCAGGCCGCAAGCGTCGTGGTCAACGCCTCGTCGAGGATGGAGGCATCATCGCAGTGGCGTTCTCTCGAAGCGCTCACCCAAGGATTCCAGATTGGACACGCCGGCACCGCGTCCTCGCCCACGGTCATGGCCCAGCCGGGCATAAGCTCAACAATCCCGCGAAGGGCGGTGCCGGATCCGCGCGAGTCATGATTCGACAGCGAACGGGCAATGACCTCCCAGTCGAGGTCGCAGGCGAGCACCCCGCAATCGATGAGCAGGTGGGGAGCGGAGGTCAAATAGAGCGTCTCGCCGACCATCGCATGATAGGCAGCGAGCCCGCCCGAGGGGTCGCGCAGCAATCGAGCTCGTGACACGCCAGCGATCATCGCCAGATAGTTGCCCCAGTACCGATCAACGATCGACGCCCGTTCCCAATCGAACAGGCTGTCGGGGAGTTGGTCGGGCGCCGGACGACCGGCGGAATCGAACAGATGGCCGATCACCAACGCACCATCGCCCAAGGAACGCAGCTGCAAATCTTCGGTCAGGAATAACCTGATGCCGCGGGGCATCGGCCGCTCCGAGCACCCGGCACGGACAAGCGCATCGCTCAACGGTGCGGGCAGTGCCACTGCCTGGTGCGGTGCCCAGCAAGCAAGAAACATCTGTTTCATTCGAGATGCAGGATGGGGTGAAATCGCGACGGGCTTTGGGGATGATCATCGATCACTCGGCCGTTCGCCTGCACCCAGCAATGCGCATTGAAGGGATAAGGGCTTACCCCCAGAACGAGCTCGGCGCCGGAGCCCGGGCCGAGCCAGTCGACGAGCGCGAGGCAGTCGTGCAGGCAGACGCGCGGTACCGGGATGAAGGGCCTTGCAGCCTGAAACTGGGCAAGCTTCGACGGCAGGAAATGGTGGGGCGGACCGGCACCCTTCATCGACGTCGATGCCTTTGCCAGCGCCCGTCCCAGGCGATGCGATCGCACCGCGTGCCAGGCCGGCACGAGGCATTGCGCCACGCCGGACAGGACGGATGCCGAGAGCCGGATTTGTGGGATGGGGTCGGGATCCAGTGGCAGCGGCATCCTGATGCTGCAGGCCACGGCCCGGATATCCTCGAGCCGGGCCTGGTCGATGCCCAACGCAATCAGACTGTCACGACAGGGTGGGGGCGGGGGTGATGCAGGTGCCGAGAGCCAGCGGATGAACGGCGGCTCGTCGGCCTCGGGGAGCGCGCGGTAGCGATCGTTCGCGACGTCCAGGATGATCACTCGCCGATGGGCAACGCAGGCCGTGATCGTATCGCTCAGCCGCCAGTACAGTTTTTGCTCGCCGCCAGACGCCAGCGCCGGGGCGCTGGCGCGGCGCGAGACTAGTCGCGTGCGATGCCCCACTGGTCCATCGCCCGGACGAAGTCGGGATAGGGTCCGGTCGCGCCTAATGTGCGCTGGCAGGCGCTGCCTGCCTCGACGACCTTTCGGTCCAACGTTTTCAACTTGGTCATATTCTTTCTCCTGCTTGCTGGACTCCCGAATGCTCGGGCAAATCCCGCGTTGTTCGATTCCGCCGGCCCCGCAGAAGCCGCCGCTTAGGCGCCGACGCCTAGGTCAACGCCGGCGCCATTGCGGTCAGTCGTCGACAATTCCGTTCGCCGCCTGGATGTCCTTGACGAGGTCGAAGGGCTGGCCAGTGCCGCCGAGGGTCTTGTCGCTTGCTGCACCGAGTTCGATCGGGGCGCGTGCTTTGGTGTTGCGTTTCATCATTCACTCCTTCGCTTGCTGCGATCATTCGCAACATTTGAAAGGATCGGGGCGCAGCTCGTAAATGCGAAGGATATACCGCGCTAATTTCGCGATTGTTTTGCATGGTCCCCGCGAGAGGGAAGGCAAAGCGATTGAGTTGCGGAAGTCCATAAAAACGAGCCGGGTGTTGAGAACATGCTTGGACATGTGCCGCCGCCTTTAACCGCAAGGCGGTCTGGACATGCGCTAACGGCTACCCGGCCCCGAAATACGTGCGCTCAACTGTGGTTATCACGCAACCAATGGTTCGGGGAACCTAATAACGTCCATTTGCAGGACTGGATGCAGCCCATGCATTCGGAGAAAACTCGAAGAACAGGCGGTTGATGTGCCGCAGCGTGTGGCCGATCAAGGGATCGGTAGGGCGTCGTACGGATCCACCCCAATGCGCCTTCATCGCTCAAGCCTGGAGACCTCCATCCAGTTCGGCTGAGGTGAAACGGAAACGCTCCGAATTACATTTTTATCTCTCTAGACGGATCGCAATGTGCATGAATTCTTAATAAGAAATCTTGCAATTAGCGCACTTGATTGCTATCTCGGCGTGGCAAGGAGTCAAGAAAATGACAGCGCTCAGTGAGCTCAAGCGGCATTTACGTCCGGGACAAGTGTATCGTCGCAAGGATCTCGCGCGCTGGTCGAACGCGGTCGATCGGCACGTTCGGATGCTGGTCGACGAAGGCCGTCTCGAGAAGGTCGGCGCGGGACTGTATATGTCGCCCCGCCGGACCCGGTTCGGTGACGCCCCCGCAAAGCGCGAAAAGCTCGTCGAGACTTTCCTTGGCGATGACCGCTTCCTGATGGTCTCACCCAATGCCTTCAACGGGCTCGGGGTTGGAACGACGCAGCTTTACAATGTGCCGGTCGTCTATAATCGCAAGCGCCACGGGCGCTTCAAGCTCGACGGTCGGCTGTATGATTTCAGGATGCGCCCGACCGTGCCGACGAAGCTCAGCGAAGAGTTGCTGCTCGTCGACCTGCTGCACAATGCGGACCGGCTGGCCGAGGACAAGGAACTGGTCCTGCCCAAGGTACTGAGCCGTGCCGGTCGGATGAACCGCACCCGGCTCGCAAAAGCCGTTCGCGACTTCGGGTCCGCGCGCGCCGAGCGGCTGCTCGCACCGCTCCTCGAAGCCCGTGCGACGGCGAACTGATGCTTCTCCACGACCTCGAGGATTTCCCGGACCTCATCGACATTAGCGGTCGCGACCTCGGGATCGATCCGGGACTCGTGGAGAAGGATTATTGGATCATGCACGGCCTGTGGGGCCTGCAGCAGCTCGGCTTTACCTTCGAACTCAAGGGCGGGACGTCGCTCTCGAAAGGCTATCAGCTCATTCATCGCTTCTCCGAGGATATCGACATCCTCATTCATCCCGATGACCCTGAGCTGCCCGTAGGCCGCAATCAGGACCGGGCCGCCCACATCGCGGCACGGCGCGCCTTTTTCGATGGGCTCCCCGCGCGGCTTTCCATACCCGGCTTCCTGTCAGCCGAGCGCGACGAGGAGTTCGACAATGCGCGGATGCGCAGTGCTGGCATCCGCCTATTCTATCCCGAAACGAGCGAACTTCCCGAAGGCGTGAAGGCTGGCATATTGCTCGAAGCGGGCTTCGATCAGGTCACGCCCAACCGGCCGACCCTGATCAGTTCCTGGGCCTACGACCGGGCGGTCGAGAGCGATATTACCGGCCTTACCGACAACCGCGCGCCGAACGTGCCCTGTTATCACCCCGGCTACACGCTGGTGGAAAAGCTGCAGACGATCTCCACCAAATTCCGGAAGCAGCAGGCCGACGGCAGCATGCCCCGCAACTTCCTGCGCCATTATTACGACGTCTATTGCCTGCTCGACGCCGCCGAAGTGCTCGGCTTCATCGGTAGCGACGAATATTACGCGCACAAGAAGCAGCGCTTTCCAGCCGCCGACGAGCAAGACATTGCCCGGAACCCGGCATTCCTGCTTGAGAATAAGGACGTGCGCGCGCGCTTCGCCCAGGCCTACGCGCAGACGAGTGCACTTTACTATCGAGACCAACCCGAGCTCGACGTGATTCTGGACCGCATTGCCGAGCATCGCGAGCGGCTTTGAAACAAGGTTGAAAGCTCGCCAGGTTGCCAAGCGGCCCTCCAGACCGGCCCGAAGTGCCGGGCGGTCCCTGTGTGAAACGCTAATGAAATATGGCTCCGCAAACATTTCGGACGGATGCGTGTTTTCTAAACGACCGTTCTAAAAAGCTCGCTTTAGGGACAGCTTTAGGGACGATGCGATTTTCAAGGCCGTGTACGGAGGAGCAGTACGAATCCCTCCCGCTCCGCCATACCTCTCAATCGCGCCAAGCGAAGGCGTGCCTTTTGGCGAACTCAGCGGCCGCCGCCGGTCCGCGCGTTCCGGCGGCGTAGGGTTCCGGCTTGATCTTGGCCTCTGCCAAGGCGGCGCGGATGCCGTCGATCCATTTCCATTGCGCTTCCACCTCGTCGCGGCGGACGAACAGGGTCGGATTGCCTTCGATCAGGTCGAGCAGAAGCCGCTCATAGGCGATCCGGCGACGATGATCGGCGAAGGCGTCGGCGCGCCCCAGATCGAGCGGGATTTCGCGAAGGCGGATGCCCTTGCGGTCGAGCCCCGGGGTCTTGGCCATCATCGTCAGCCCGATCGTCTCCTCGGGCTGGAGCGAGATGATCAACTTGTTCGGCGAGGTTTTCGCTCCCCCCGCAGCGAATATCGAGAACGGCACGCATTTGAACTGAATAGTGATTTCGCTGTGCCGCGTGGCAAGCCGCTTACCGGTGCGCAGGTAGAACGGCACCCCGTTCCAGCGCCAATTGTCGATCCGCGCCTTGACCGCGACAAATGTCTCGGTCTGGCTGTCGCGGCCAAGTTCGCCGTCATAGCCCGGAACCGAGGCGCCATCGATCACCCCCTCACCATATTGGCCGGTGACGATGGCATCGCTGATCGACGCGGCATCGATCGGATGGAGCGAGCGCAGAACCTTGACCTTTTCGTCGCGAACCGCGGTCGGATCGAAGTCGGTCGGCGGCTCCATTGCCACCAGCGCCAGCAGCTGAAGCATGTGATTCTGAACCATGTCGCGAAGCGCGCCAGCGCCCTCGTAATAATCGACCCGCCCTTCCAGCCCGACCGATTCCGAGATCGTGATCTGGACATGATCGATGTGAGCATTGTTCCACAGCGGCTCGAACATCAGATTGGCGAAGCGTAACGCAAGCAGATTTTGCACCGGTTCCTTGCCGAGATAATGATCGACCCGGAAAATCTGCTCCTCCGCAAAAGCCGCGGCGACCGCATCGTTGATTTCGCGGCTCGATTCCAGATCGGACCCTAGCGGCTTTTCGAGCGCGAGGCGGACGTTGCGGCTGGCAAGGCCGACCTTTTCCAGACCTGCGATCACCGGCTCGAACAGTTTCGGCGCCGTCGACAGGAAGATAGCGAGGCGCGGTTCGTCGTCACCGACCGCCTTCGCCAGCTTGGCGAAACTGCCCTCGTCATTGATGTCGAGCGTGACGTAATCGAGCCGGGCGAGAAAGCGGCTGGCGACATCTTCGTCGAGGAAACCGTCGGGCAGATGCTCCTCCAGCGCCTGGCGCGCCA
>JAZKHF010000033.1:0-2497 GCA_040385545.1 Pseudomonadota bacterium | reverse complement strand
GGTGCCGGTCGCCGGTTTGCGCTGCCGTCATAACGCTGGTGGTCGAGGCATAGGTCGGGGTAGTGTCGGCGCGCGTGGCGTCGTCGTAATACACATAGTAGAGCGTCGAATAGGCCAGCCCGGTCAGGCTTGAAGGCCCCGCAATCGCCAGCGTCGCCCCGTCGCCGTAAATCCGCGTATGGGCCGCAATCGTGATCGTCGCGTTCGCGCCCGCGTCGGTTGCCGATAACGGGTTGGGCGTGACACCGCTGTTCGTGAGCGAGGCCACCGAGTTTGCCCCGTCCGCCGATGCTTGCGCGGTGTCTGCCGCCGCGTCCGCCGCTACAGCCGCCGCCTGCGCCGCGTCCGCTGCGGTTTGCGCGTCATCCGCCGCAGCCTGTGCAGCAACGACCGCCGCCAGCAGGGCGTCCTGTGTCCCCTCCTGCGTCTCGATAGTGTCCGCGAAATTCTGCATCCACCGCTGGAATATGATCGTCGGATAGCCCGTTCTGGGGTCGATGATCGCGACGTTGCGCGGCAGGCGTGGAAGGCGGAAGTCGCTCATCTCGACCCGTATTGTTCATTGACCAGCACGTCGGACACGCGCCACGGCACCGAATCGCTAACCCGAAACTCCACCAGCAGACCGGGATAGGACGCCATGCCCAACCCCGCCCACATCACCCGCACATCGTATTGACCCTGTTCGCCAAGCGTGACCGGTTCCCATTCGTCCCACGTCTGCCCGGCGTCCCACGAAAGCCGCATTTCAACCACCGGATCGGTGTATTCCCCGGTCAGATACGGCGTCTGCCCTACGTTGCAGCGCAGCACGATATTGTCGATATCCAGCCCGCCCGAATTGAGCGGGAAGCCTGCACGAAAGCGGCGCTCGAAGATCCCCGCCATGTCGGCGTGGCCCGTTGTGAACGCCAGTGTCCGGCCCGTATCGTCGCCGAACACCCCCCCGGCATAGCAGCGCGGCAACCAGTTATCCTCGCCGTAACTGGCGAACTGCGACCAACGCTGCGAGCGCGGGTTGAACACATACGTCGCCGCGTCGATCCGCAGCGCCATCATTTCGGTGCCGTCGAGCAGGAACGTGAACAGGCGGCATTCGGTCGAGGCTTCAATCTTTTCCTCAAGCCCCGGATTGCTGATTACGTTGTCCGGGTCGGTCAAACACACCTGGTTCTCGTCCGTGACCCAAGCGAACGTCGCCCCGATCACCACCGCGCAACCCGTCGCCTTGATGCCCTTCTCGAACACCCGGCCTTCAAGCGGTGCAATCGGCAAGTCCGGGTCGCCTGTGTTCGGCCAAAACTCCACGCTATCCACGCCGAACAGGATCGCCGCGTCGTCCAGCCACAGCCCTTGCAGCAGCTTGTCGGGCAGGCTTTCCGCCGTGATGAAGTCGAGCGCATCGACCGTAGCCGTAAGCGCCGGGGTGAAATACAACTTCCCCGTGTCTGCGCGGATCAGCCAGAACCGGCTTGCCCCGTTGAATACCTGCGTCACGTCGGCGCTGTCCGGGAACGCAATATCGGCCAGCGTCGTGCCGTTGTAATACCGCGCCGCCCCGCCCATCGTCGCGACAACACCGATCTCATTCCCCGCGATAGAACCCGGCCCCGTGCCGTCCACCGCGCCAAGGCTGGTAGTGTCCCTGTAGATCGCGCCGCCGCTCAACCCGAACAATGCCCCGGACTGCACCCCGTCGCGCTGGAACAGGGCTTCAGCCGGGCCTGAACCCATGCTTGCGGCCCTATCAACCAAGGGCGGGCGCGATTGCAGCGCAATGCCCGTTTCCTCGGTCGGCGCTTCCTCGGCGAACATATTGATGACCGGCAATTCAGGCAGGTCGCCGCGCGCCCGCTCGAATGCGGTGGTGCCGAACTGCATCCGGGCCATCAGTAATAGACCGTGCCGGGGCGATCATCCGAAAGGTTGCGCGACTTGATGAGCTGCAAGCCCCGCACCGCGTCAATGGCAACCTGCGGCGGCACTTCCCGGCCATACCTGTCCGCCACCTTGATAATCAGGTTCGCGCGGATGCCCTCGACAAACTCGTCAGGCACAAGAATTTCGGTGGTCCCCGTGATCGGGAACGTCGCCCCTACATCTGCACCCTGCGCCCGCCAGGCGAGCAACATGGCGTTCATGCGTTCCAGTGCGTCGGCCTGTGCCGATGCCGGGGCCGATGCCCGCCCGAACACCTTGCGCAAGGCAAACGCACAATAGTCCTGCCCGGTGTTCTCGATTGTGACCGAAGGCCCGTAAATGGGCAGGTAGAGCGTTTCGGTGAGCGTCTCGCCGTCGTTCGTGATCGCCGACGCGGCAATGGACGAAACGGCCCCCGCCGTGCCGCCCGATACGAAGAACACCGCCGAATTGTCTTCCAGGCTGTCGCTGTCGATAACGCAGCCGGTTTCGGTCAGCACATAGCTTGCCAGCCCGTCGCCCTCGGCCAGCGCCGGGGTCCACGAATAGCGGACGACATCGGCAGCGGCTTTGGCGG
>JAZKHF010000032.1:0-2600 GCA_040385545.1 Pseudomonadota bacterium | reverse complement strand
CGGCCTCAAGATTAGAAGTCTCGTGCTCTATCCAGCTGAGCTACGGGCGCTTGGGCACCTCCTAGCCGCATTGCGGCGGCGGCTCAAAGGGTCCATTCACATGCCGTTAAACCAGGCAGGCGGATTCTCATCCGGATTATTTAAGGGGCGTAGGATGGCAAGGGCATTGGTCGCGACCGTCGCATTGTGCTGCGCGGGGATTGGCGCTGTCCCGGCCCACGCCGCGACCATGTATGTGTTCGCCGATCCGATGACCTTCGAGACTCGCCGTGTGGTGGTCGATCCCAAAGGTCCCCACCGCACCTATCTGTGCCTGATGCCGCCGTCCCAGGTCGGCTGCCACGAGGTCAGGCGCACCCGGCGCTGATCTTCGCTAAGTCAGGCGGTAACCGCATCGAGCAACCCCTCGAACAGTCGCCGACCGTCGGTCCCGCCATGCGCGGGCTCTAGCGCGCGCTCGGGATGCGGCATCATGCCCAGCACGTTGCCAGTATCGTTCAGAATCCCGGCGATCGAGCGGGCCGAGCCGTTGACCTCGCCGGTGTAGCGGAACGCGACTCGGCCTTCGCCTTCGAGGCGGTCGAGCGTTTCGGGGTCGGCTTGGTAATTTCCGTCGTGATGGGCGACCGGCACAGTGATGTCTTCTCCCGAGGCATATGCGCTGGTGAAGATCGACTGGCTGGTTTCGACCTTCAGGCCGACCGGCTTGCAGACGAAATGAAGTCCGGCATTGCGCATCAGCGCACCCGGCAACAGGCCAGCCTCGGTCAGCACCTGAAAGCCGTTGCAGATGCCAAGCACCGGCGTGCCCTTGGCCGCCGCAGCGGTGACTGCGCGCATGATCGGCGACCGCGCGGCCATCGCGCCGGAACGAAGATAGTCGCCGTAGGAAAAGCCGCCGGGGATCGCGATCAGCCCGACATTGGCCGGAAGTTCGGTATCGCGGTGCCAAACCATTGTCGGCTTGACCCCAGTTACCGCCTCGATCGCTACCGCGAGGTCGCGATCGCAATTGGATCCGGGAAAGACGATGACGGCGGCGTTCATGTCAGGCCGTCTCAGACCGCTCGATCCGGAAATTCTCGATCACCGTATTGGCCAGCAATTGCTTGCACATGCCCTCGATGTCGGAATCGCTGGTACCATCGGCCAAGTCGAGCTCGATCAATTTGCCGGCGCGCACATCGTTGACACCGCCGAAGCCGAGGCCCTCCAGCGCATGATGGATCGCCTTGCCCTGCGGATCGAGGACGCCGGGCTTGAGAGTGACGAAAACGCGGGCTTTCATGGGCTTTGATCCATCGCCGGGGCAGGTGCGGCCCCTATGGCGAGCCGCCACCGGCAGGGCAAGGGGCGTATGGGAATGCGAGGGGCTGACCCGCGCTTCAGCGCCCGCTAACAGGCGACGATGCAACTCCTTCCCCCCTACGGCCAATTACTGGGCCTCCGTCCGGATCACGACGCCGATGCTCGCCGCTTCGTCATGCCATTCTCCGCAGACGTCGTCGGTCGGCCGGGCTTCCTTCACGGCGGGGCGATCGCCGGCCTGCTGGAGTTTGCTGCCTTCGACGCGCTGACCCACGCGCTTGGCGACCCCGCGGTCGTGATGAAGCCGGTGACGGTGACAGTCGATTATCTGCGCGGCGGGAGCGAGGGGCAGGGCGAAACCTTTGCCGAAGCGACCATCGAGCGGCTCGGCAACCGCATCGCCAATGTCGAAGCGATGGCCTGGCAGACCGACCGCGCCAAACCGATCGCCGCCGCGCGGATCAATTTTCTGCTCGAACGGCCCTAGTAGCCGCTGAGCCGCGCCACTTCGGCCGCGTGGAAGCGTGGTCCGCCGAACAGTTCGTCGAGCACCGCCTGGCGCTTCATGTAGAGGCCGATGTCATGCTCGTCGGTCATGCCGATGCCGCCATGCATCTGGACGCCTTCCTGAACCGCGAGCCGCGCCACCTTGCCCGCCTTGGCCTTGGCCACCGCGGTCATCAGTTCGGCCCGGAGATCGCCGGCATCGATCAGTTGCGCCGCCTTGAGCGCGGTGGCGCGGGCGATCTCGATCTCTCCATAAAGATGCGCGGCGCGGTGCTGGAGCACTTGGAACTCGCCGATCAACTTGCCGAACTGCTTGCGTTGCTTGAGATAGTCGAAGGTCATTGCGCTCGCCCCCGCGGCAATCCCGACCAATTCGCTCGCCGCCCCGGCGCGGCCCGCACCGAGCGCGCGCGACATGGGCGTCCAGCCATCGTCGACCTCCCCCACCACCGCATCGGCATCGAGCGCGACATCGCTCAAGGTCAGCCGCGCTGCCTTCGACGAATCGGCCAGTGCGACATTCTCCACGTCGACACCGGTGGTTTCGCGCGGCACCGCAAACAGTGTCAGACCCCTGGTATCGCCAGCCGTACCCGCAGTCCGGCCCAGCACCAGCAGCACATCGGCGGATGCGCCCTGGACAACAAACTGCTTCTGCCCGTTGAGTAGGAAGCCATTGCCCTGCCTCCTGGCTTCCAGCGCGGTCGACTCCGGATCGTGACGCTTGCCTTCGTCGATCGCCAGCGCCGCCACCGTCTCGCCCGCGACGATCCCCGGAAACCAGC
>JAZKHF010000031.1:0-2358 GCA_040385545.1 Pseudomonadota bacterium | reverse complement strand
CGCTGACGGATTATCTCGACTCGGTGAAGTCCCGCGACCCGGCGGCGCGATCGCGCTGGGAGGTGCTGACCTATCCCGGCGCGTGGGCCCTTGGATTTCATCGCGTGGCGCACTGGCTGTACGGCGGGCGGCTGTATTTCCTGGCGCGGCTGGTTAATCATATCGCGCGAATGCTGACCGCAATCGATATTCATCCGGGCGCGACCATCGGGCGCAATTTCTTCATCGATCATGGCTTCACGGTGATCGGCGAGACCGCCGAGATCGGTGATGACGTCACCATTTATCAGAACGTCACCTTGGGCGGGACCAATCCGTCGGCCGGGGTCGGCGGCAAGCGCCATCCGACCCTGCGCGACGGTGTGGTGATCGGATCGGGCGCGCAAATCCTCGGGCCGATCACGCTTGGTATTGGCGCCAAGGTCGGCGCCAATGCAGTGGTGACCCGCGATGTCGATCCAGGCGCAACGATGGTCGGCATTCCGGCCAAGCCGGTGGATGTCGAATCGGTCCACTACAGCCCTGGCTTCATTCCCTATGGCACGCCGTGCGGCGAGGATGCTGACCCCGCGGGTGCCGGCTTCGAGGCGCTGCAGCGCGAGGTCGATTGTCTGCGTCGCGAGATTGCCGAGATGAAAGCGGCCCAGGCTCCCGCTTACCGGAAAAAATCCGCGTGAATGTGGTCACGCCGTTCCCGCTTCGCCGGGGACAGCCGCAAGTCACGGCGTTCGACCGCATGGAATTGATGCGCATCCTCGACCTGTACGGGCGGATGGTCGCGGCCGGGCATTGGCGCGATTATGCGATGCAGTTCGACCCCGGCGTTGCCTGCTTCGCCGCCTTTCGCCGCGCCACCGAACGGCCCGAGGTCAGGATCGAAAAACGCCCCGAGCTTCGATTGAAGCAGGGGGCGTTCGCGTTGGTGTCGGAACATGGCGCGGTGCTCAAGCGGGGGCACGACCTTGCGGGCGTGCTGGCCCCGATCGAACGTCGGCTTATGCGGCTGGTAGGGGGCTAGGGGCCTTTTCGAGCAATGGCCGGTCGAGGTTGGGCAACCTCGCGCGCAGTCCCTCGGGCAATGGCTGGACGACGATCCGGCGGGCCTGGTGCCAGAAAGCGGACAGCAACAGCAGGGCCGAGCCAATGACCAAAGCGGTGAGCGCGACATTGAGTTCGACCGCGCCGAACTGGCGGAACAATGCCTGGAGCGCGAACAATACGTAGGCGAGGGCCGAGACGAGCAAGGCACGACGGTCGATCGCCAGCGCGGTCACACCGAGCGCGAGGTAGAGGAGCACCACGATCAGCCCCTCGATGACGGTCGCATTGCCGTCGTTCAGGCCGAGCAGCGAGAAGATCGGGTGGACGATCATCGGTGCCGCGAGGAGGTGAAGCCAGAAGGCGACGTCGCTGCGCCGTGTGACGCGCGCCGGGTCGGACGAATCCCAGCGCATTGCGAACAGGAACATGCCGATACCGAGCATCAGCACGAACGACAGGATGATGTTGTTCTGCGGGGTCTCCACGTCGCCCAGCACGGCGATCAATCCACCAACCGCGATGGCAGCTACCGCGGCACCCCCGGCGGCGACAGTGATCGGCACCTTGAACGTCCTCCAATGCACCCAGGCGGCGATGGCGGCGGTGAGACCGGACAGGCTGGCAATCGCGCCAACGTAGATGGCTTCCTGAGCCTTCGGGGGATCGCCCACCAGCATCGCCATGCCAAAAGCGGCGGTCAGGAAGACGCCGCCGACGAACGCCAGCAGCAACAGGATGGAAGGCAATGCCATGCGGCGCTTGGCGGTGAAGAATAGGGCCAAGCCCCATGCAACCGCGGCAACCGCCAGCGGCGACAGCGGACTCGGGCCGTTGCCGTCGACTGTCAGGCCGAGGCCGTTGCCGATCGAGTAACCGATCCAGCCGACCGCGAACAACAGGATGGTGGCGGCGATTGCGACGAAGATGTCGTTAAAGCCGGTGATCAGCCGGAAATGCTCTTCGTCGACCAATGGCAAAGCGCGCTGGCGTTCGACGAACGAGCGGAGCGCGGTCGCGGATTCGGCGCTTAGCGCGCCCGACGCGACGGCCTCGTCGAGATCATTCTGGCTGTACATGCGGAGATCCTCCCTTTGGACAAATCCTAAGAGAGGTGTGTTATCATGTCAATACAGTGATGCGGTCGGGTGGGAAGGTTGGCCGGCGCCACAATGTTGGAGGGGGGTCCAGGGGGCGCCGGCCGGGAGACGTTAGCGGCAGCGACGGGTGCTTCGGCCGCGTTCGATTTCTCGGCCGATCAATGCACCGGCGGCGGCGCCGAGGATTGTGCCGGTGGCGCGTTCGCCGCGGGTGTCGATC
>JAZKHF010000030.1:0-4373 GCA_040385545.1 Pseudomonadota bacterium | reverse complement strand
TCGGGCGGCGGCGCGTGGGACAATGCCAAGAAGTATATCGAGGACGGCAACCACGGCGGCAAGGGCAGCGAAGCCCATAAGGCCGCGGTGACCGGCGACACGGTCGGCGATCCCTACAAGGACACCGCCGGCCCCGCCGTCAACCCGATGATCAAGATCACCAACATCGTCGCCCTGCTGCTGCTCGCGGCGCTGGCGGGCCACGGCGCGGCCTGATCATCGGCCAAGTCAATCGAAGGCGGGGGCTTCGGCCCTCGCCTTTTTTCTTGCCTTCCGTTGCCCGCGCTGGTGCAATGCGCGGGCTCGGCCGGGGAACGACTATGGCCAGACTGTTGGCGGTGTTGCTATTGCTGAGCGCAAGCGTCGCCGAGGCAGAGCCTCCGGCGCGCGTGACCGCCGATGCGTTTGCAGCACCACCGGCTGCCACAACCGCGCGCATTTCGCCGGACGGCACGCGGATCGCCGCGGTCGGATCGGGCAAGCGCAGCGACTATATCTTCATCGTCAATCCCGACGCGCCCTCCAAGGTGCTGCGCCGGATCAATATCGGCAAAACCGGTCTGGGTGACCTCACCTGGGCCAATGACGACCGCCTGATCCTGTCACTCTACAACGAGTTCAAATTCTTCGGCCTGGCGATACGGACCGCGAAAATCCTAGTCGTCGACATCGCCAGCGGGGAGGTCCGGCGGCTCGACGACAAGGCGAAGGGCTTCACCGCGAACGAAGTCATCCACGTCGATCCAGGCGGAAAATCGGCGTTGGTGTCGGGTACCGAACCCAAGAGCAAGGGCGCCTCGGTCAAGCGCATCGATCTTGTCTCCGGCGCGATCACCCCGGTCCAGGACAGCGTTGCGGGCGTGTCCGGCTGGTTCGCGGACGAACAAGGGGTCGTGCGCGGCGGACTGGCTCGCGACGGCTATCGATGGTCGATCTATTATCGCACCAGACCGGGCGATCCGCTGACCAAGTTCCAGGGCAAGTTCAACAAGAGCGACGAGGAGATTTTTGAAGCTGTCTATTTCAGCCCGCTGGGCGGCGAGACCGTCATCGTGAGCAACCACGCCACTGGTCGCTTCGCTGCCTATCGCCTGGATCTGAAGACGGTCGAGCCGGGCGCATTGATCTTCGAAAATCCACACGGCGACATCGATGAAATATTGCGCGATCCGGACACCGGACGCGTGGTCGGCATCCGCTATCACGACGAGCGGTGGCGTACGCACTTCATCGACCCGGACCTTGCGCGGGTACAGGCGAGGCTCGACAAGGCGCTGCCCGGTGCCGACAATCTGATCATCAACATGTCGCGCAAACGCGACCGCTTCCTGATCCGCTCCGGCCGCTCCGACGATCCTGGCGTCTTCTACCTGCTCGACGGCACGAAGGGCGCAATGAAGATCATTTTCGCGCAATATCCCGACGTGCCAGAAACATCATTATCACTGACCCGCCAAGTCAGCTTCAGGGCGCGCGACGGGCTTAGCATTCCGGCTTTTCTGACGTTGCCCAAGGGTCGGCCGAACCGGTCGCTACCCCTCATCATGCTCCCCCACGGCGGTCCGTTCGCCCGCGACACGACCGATTACGACCCGTGGCTCCAGTTTTTCGTAAGCCGAGGTTATGCAGTGTTTCAGCCCCAGTTTCGCGGCACCACCGGGTTCGGACGTCAGTTCGTTGAGCGCGGCTACGGCGAATGGGGCCGCAAGATGCAGGACGATCTCGATGATGGGCTGGCGTGGCTGGTCGCGCAGGGCACGGTCGACCCCAAACGGGTTTGCATCGTCGGAGCATCCTATGGCGGCTATGCCGCATTGTGGGGCGCGATCCGCAATCCCGGCCTATATCGCTGCGCGATCAGCTGGGCAGGGGTCACGGACCTCAAGATGATGCTCGACTACGACCGCTCGCTGTTTGCCGCGACCCGTTATTACCGTGACTGGCGAAATCACATCACCGGCGTCAACAAGAAGGACAATTTGGCTGATTTTTCTCCGCTTCGCCAAGCTAGATTGCTCCGCATCCCGGTGCTGGTCGGTCACGGGAGCAAGGACAAGAACGTGCCGGTCATCCAGACCGAAGAGTTGGTAAAGGCGCTCGGCAAGGCAGGCATTGCGGTCGAGACGGCTTATTATCCCGAGCTTGCGCACAGTTTTTACGGAACTGGTGATTTCGCCGACTGGCTCAAGCGCAACGAGGCATTTCTAGCCAAGCACAATCCGGCCGATTTGCCCTCGTCGGCCGCCAGACCTTGAGCGACGGAGCTCCCGCTTCCTTTTCTGGCGTCTTCCGGCTAAGGGGACGCGACTTTTTCGACGACCGAAACACCCCGAAGGATTTGAATGGCCAAGGAAGAACTTCTCGAGATGCGCGGCAAGATTGCCGAATTGCTGCCCAACGCGATGTTCCGCGTCACGCTGGAGAATGGCCATGAAGTGCTCGGGCACACCGCGGGCAAGATGCGCAAGAATCGCATTCGCGTGCTGACCGGCGACGAGGTGCTGGTCGAGTTGACCCCTTACGATCTGACCAAGGGCCGTATCACCTATCGCTTCATGCCCGGGCGCGGGGGCCCCGGCATTCCCGCCTGATGCGCCTGATCCTAGCGTCGGCGAGCCCGCGCCGGCTTGACCTGCTGGCCCGCATCGGGATCGTGCCCGACGCAATCCATCCCGCCGACATCGACGAAAGCGTCCCCAAGGGTGAGCTTCCGCGCGACCATGCCGAGCGGCTGGCGGTAGAGAAAGCCGCCGCCGTCGCCGCATTGTTCCCCGACGACCTGATCCTCGCCGCAGACACCGTGGTCACTGTCGGCCGCCGGATCCTGCCCAAGGTCGAGGATGAAGCGACGCTTCGCCGATGTATGGCGCTGCTTTCGGGCCGTCGCCATCGGGTAATGACCGGTGTCGCGCTCGCTTTTCCCGGCGGCACCCGCAGCCGCCTGGTCGAAACCATGATCGCCATCAAGCGCCTCTCACCTGACGAAGTGGATTTCTACGCCGTCCACGGCGAATGGCGCGGCAAAGCCGGCGGCTATGCGCTGCAGGGATATGGTGAAGTTTACGTTCGCCACATTGCCGGAAGCTATTCCAATGTCGTCGGCCTGCCGCTGGCCGAGACTCGGCACATGCTGAAAAGCGCGGGCTATCCGCTTGCCTGAGTGGATTGTCGAGGCCGGGATCGGCGAGACCCGGGCCGCGCGGATCGAGCAGGGCGAAATCGTCGAGGCCCGTGTGCGCCGCGACGGAGTCACCCCCGCTGGCACGATCCTCGAGGCTAAACTCGTCGCCATCGCCCCACGCGTGACGGTCGATGCAGGCGGCGAGCAATTCCTTCTACCCCACGGCGTCTCGGGCATCAGCGAAGGCAAAAGCTTGTTCGTTGAGGTCACCCGCGAGGCGCTCGGCGGCAGCGAGCCATGGAAGCGCGGCCTTGCCCGCCGCACGGACCAGTTGCCTCGCCCGGCCCCGCCGCTCGCCGATGGTCGCCCCGGCACGATCGACGGCTGGGACGATCTGCTCGACGAAGCGCGCAGCGGCCTAATCCGCTTCGACGGCGGCGAACTGCGCATCGAGCCGACCGCCGCCATGGCCATGATCGACGTCGACGGCTGGCTCGTCCCGGACAAGCTGGCGCAAATGGCCGCCTGGGCCGCCGCTCGCGCCATTGCCCGGCTCGACCTTGGCGGATCGACCGGGATCGATTTCCCCGGGCTTCGTGGAAAAGTTGATCGGGTCGCGGTCGACGCGATCCTCGACGATTATTTGCCCAAACCGTTCGAGCGAACTGCTATGAACGGCTTCGGCTTCGTCCAGATCGTCCGCCCCCGCGCCCGGGCCTCACTGATCGAGCTCGCCCGCGACCGCGCCCCGTTCGAGGCCCGCGCCCTTCTCCGCCGCGCCGGCATCGCGATCGGCGCGACCACGCTCACAGCCCACCCCGCCGTGATCGGGGCGATCCGCCCCGAGTGGAGCGCGGCGCTCGAACGCCAGATCGGCGGCGCGGTGACCTTGCACCCCGACCCCGCACTCGCCATCTCGGCTGGCCATGTCCACTAAGCCCTGTCCCTTATGCGCCAAACCGGCGCAGCCCGACCATGCCCCCTTCTGCAGCCGCGGCTGCAAGGATCGCGACCTGCTCAAATGGCTGGGCGAAGGCTATGCCATTCCCGGGCCGCCCGCCGACCGCGATGGGCTAGACAGGGACAGGGACGACGGTTAGTGACCGCCTCGCTCGAACGGACCGGACGGTCCCGACGGTGCGCCCGGGTAGCTCAGTGGTAGAGCAGGCGATTGAAAATCGCCGTGTCGGTGGTTCGACTCCGCCCCTGGGCACCATCATCGCTTCATGTCGACGTCGATGCGTGCTGAGGC
>JAZKHF010000029.1:0-5183 GCA_040385545.1 Pseudomonadota bacterium | reverse complement strand
AGTTCGTCTTGTCGCTGTGGACCCACTCCCACGTTTCGATTCCTGCTTGGCGTCGCCGCTCATCTTGCAGTTCCGACGCGAGCGCGGTGTTTTGATGCGCCGCAATCCTGAGCGCCCGACGCCGCGCCATGCCGGTCGCCTCGCGTATCTCCTTCGCCACCTCGCGCGCTGGCTTGCGCTCCCTCAGCCCGCGATAGACCGATTCCCCGATCCGCGTCCTGGCCTCTGCCGAAACCGACTTCACCAGCCCGACGTTGCGCTCGATCACCGCCTCAAGCGTGGTGCGAACGTCGCCGGGGCCGAGCATGGTGCCGAGATCGATGCCCGTGGCCGAGAGCACGCGCTGCTTCCACGCCCGGCGGTGCCACGATTCTACGATGCGAGACCATTCCCCGATGCGACCGCGCAGGGTCACCAGCACCGAAAGCAGGTCGCGCTCCACCATGTCGATCCGCGCCCCGATGTCCGGGGCCGCGTCGGTGGTGATCTCGGCCAGCGACCGTTCGTATTCGGCGAGGATGGCTGTCGCGGCCTCGGTCCAGATGCGAATGACGGGGGCGTAGACCGATGCGTAGAGGTCGCTGGCCTTGGTCGAAGGCACGACAATGGGGCGGAACACGACTTCGCGGCGGCGGGGGTTGCGGGCGCGGCGCCACATGGAGGCAAGGCTGTAGCGCATCACGCGCCTGCCGGGGCGGGCTTCCCATCATTGGCGGCACGGCGGGGCGGCACCTGGTCGGGTTGCGCGCCCTCACCGGCTAGGTCGTCGGGATCACCTCCTTCCGCTGCATTGTCGATATCGTCCCCGTCCGGCTCGATGCCCCAGCGCTCGGCCTCGTCGATCTCGCCAAGCGCCGTTTCCAGCTCGGGCAGATAGCCTTCTTCGGTCAACAGCGACTGGACGCCGCGATTGAACGCGCGGTCTGGCATGGCGGATAGGTTCGCCAGCTTCTCGACCGCCTCCATCTGTATCTTGAACCGCTCGGCATTTTCCTTGTCGCTGGGCAGGTCGAGCGGGGCGAAGTCATACCACACCTCGGGCGGACGGCTGCCAAGCGCGGACGGGATCAGATGCGCGTCGAGCCGGTCGAGACACGGTGCAAGGTCGAGTTCCTGCCTCGCCGCAACCATCTTGTTCCAGTCGGTTTGTTGCGACGACCCGCTGCTGTTCATCCCCTCAGGCGCGCGGCCAAGCAGGCGGGTGGCCGGGATATCGCTGATCGCACAGGCGAACTCGGCGTAGGCGTTCAGCACGTCCTTTGCCCCGGCGAAGGTGTAGGTCGCATCTTCGATCTTCTCGCCGGGGTTGTTCACCCCGTTGCCCGCGTCGAAGATCGTGGCGTTGTGAATGCTTTCCGCCGTCGCGAGAATTGCGAGCCGGTCCATGACCGCGCTTTCCTGCCCGCTGGCGACCAGCCCCATAAGGTCGGGAATGCCGATGCGCAGCAGCCGGGCCTTGTGGAGCAGCGCCGCGAACGAGGCCCGCGCCGTGTCGAAGTCCTTCACCGCGTCTAGCACTTGCGCCACGGTGCTTTCGCCCCAGAACGCATCGGCGCTGTCGATCATCGAAACCGTGGCGAGAGCCGAAGCGGTATCGGCGCGGAACGGGATAACGCGCGACGGGTGGATATCGACCTGCCGGCCACCGCTCTGCATCTGCCACATCACCGGCTCGCCGAAACCGGGCAAGCGGGCGTCGTCCTGAAGCGTCTGGAACGTCAGGTGCCAGCGGCTCACCACATGGACGAAGGCGAGCGTCTGCTTGCCGATGGTGGCAGGGACGGGCTGTTCAAGGTCGCCGGGCAGGCCGAGAACGAAAGCCCCACCACCAAGCCCGCGCAGGATTTCCACGGCGCGGACCTTTTGCCGGATGCCGAGCCGCTTTTCCTCGGCCTCGAGCAACGTGATCTGGTCGCCCTCGGCTTTCCAGTCGCGCCATTTCCGCACCATGTCGCGCGCGGGGATCTGAATGATCTTCTTCATCAGGCCCGACGCGGAATAGGCCGCGGCAATCTGCTGCTGGTTCAGGGGGATGTGCGTGTAGTAGCCCGCCGACCGTGCATCGCGGCCCGTGCCTGTGCCGGTGAGGGCATTGCGAAGGCCATCCCAAAGGCGAACGACGGTTCCGGCCATGGTCGCTGGCTATGCGCGGGGTCGGCTCCGCGTTACCGCCGTCAGGCCGCCAGTGCGGCTGCCAGGTTGTAGGTCGAGCCGCCTAGCGCCAGTTCTGAAAGAGCGTCAGCCGCAGCGTCCACTTGATCGTCGTGCTGGCCCGCGGGGAATAGTGCAAGCTCGTCTAGAAACGGTTGCACCCATGCGTCGCGCGCCGCATCGCCGGTAACGAGAATGCGGACGTTGCCCGCCTCGGCCTGCGATGCGAACGGCGCGGCTCGCGTGGACTTGTCGCCAGTCGGGCGCTCCACCTTGATCGGATAGCCCGCCAGCTTTCTCACCAGCATTTCGGCCTGCGCCTTTCCCGCCTGTCCAGGGTCTTGGGCGAGCCGCACGGTGACCGTCTTGCCGTCCAGCGGGGCTTGGCCAATCACCGACGCTTCGACTTCCATGGGCGACCCGCGGAACCTCCGCACGCCTTCGATTATGAACAATCCCGATGATGTCCGGGACATCCGCACGCCCGCGGTCCAGTCGGGATTGTTGCTCATGGTTTTGGCCGTCGCCGCCAAGTCCCAGGCCCGAACGGTGCGGACGATATCGACCGGCAGCGCGCCGATCGGCACGAACCACTCGGGCTTGAACAGTCCGCCTTCGCGCGGAGCCGGGCGCTGTTGGAGTTGGCCCGCCGTGGCGTAGGCGCCCAAGGTGCGCTCAAGCTCCTCGACTTGCGCCTCGGGAAAGCGCTCGGGGAACATCAGGTCACCGTCGCACGGGTTAGTGGGCTGCCAGTAAATACCCTTGCGCCCGGATTCGTAGCGCATCGGAATGACGAGATGGTCGTAACCAAGCTCGATAGCCACCGCCGACACGTCGCGTTCGTGGAGCCGCTGCATGACGATCACGATGGCGGATTGGTCGTTGTTGACCCGGCTCGGTAGTGCCTCGCGGAACGTCACGATATCCGCCGCCAGTTTTACCGGGCTGTTTGCATCGTCAACGCTGTGGGGATCGTCCAGTATCACCCGGTCGCCGCGGCTCCCCGTCATTCCGGTAAACGCCATGGCCTCACGAAAGCCCGTTGCCGCGTTCTCGAATTTGAGCTTGCTGTTCTGATCGCCGACCAATCCAATCGGCCAAAGGTTCTGGAACCACCGCGACTGAATGAGGCGGCGGCACCGCATCGAATCGCGCACCGCCAAGTCCTGCTTGTGGGCGGTGCCGAGATAGCGCAGCGCGGGGGTGGAGCGCGGCCCCCATTCCCATGCGGGCCAGATGACGCCCGTAAGCAGCGACTTCATGCTCCCCGGCGGCACATTCATCAGCAGTCGCTTCGATTGGCCGGCGCTGACCGCTTCAAGTCGCTCGCATATCGCGTCGAGCGCCCAACCCCATTTCAACTCGGTCGATGGTTCCAAGATCGGCCATGCGCGTTTCGCAAAGGCGGATAGCGAGCGGCGGCAGATTTCGCGTTCGGCGTCGTCAGCAGCTTCCCGCAACTCCTTCGGCGAGAGGAGCAAGTGATCGAAGGGTTTCGAGTGCCTCAAGCTGGTCATCGCTCAATCCTGAGAGGTCGCGCGGCTCGCGGTCGTCGGTAAGGGCGATCGTCTGCGGTGCCTGGCCCCATCCGCGGTTCAATACCTTGTCGGCCGCGGCCACCCTCGCCGTGCCGGGCTGCTGCTTGTCGCGCATGACTTCGACCAAGACCTTGAGGGCATCGACCGTGTGTTCGCGGGCGAGATCGGTCAGCGTCCGACCATCCTTCAACTTGACCTTGGCCCGCCCGCCTGGGTTTCCGCTCTCGCCCTTAGCGAAGGGCATGGTAGTCAACATTGACAGCAGACGGTGCCACAATTGCCTTTTCGCACTCCAGGCCCCGTTCCACGGCGTTCCACGGGGCATTGCGTGGGCGACGGCAAACCGCCCCGGTCATCGCGACCCATTTGCGGTGCAGATCGGTGCGCCCGCCGTAGAGCAGTTCGACGAGCTGCCAACCCCCGGTAGCGAACACGGACACGAACTCGGGCGGTGCGGGTGGGATGGTCCGGCAGATCACTTCATCCTCCCCGATGGGTCGATGACGCCGAGGTGGCTTGACGCGACCAGCTCGGCAAAGTCTTCGCGGACGTTGGCAGGGGCGCGGTTCCATGCCCGGACCAGGAGCATGAACGCATCGTCTTCGGCGTCGTCTTCGCGGGGCAGGATTTGGCCCGTGGCGACCTTGCGCAGCATTGCCCGGATACGGGTCTGGCGGGCGTCCCAGCCTTCGTCATGGGCCTGCTTCAAAAGCGGCAGGGCCTCTTGCGTGGGAAGGTCCGCGACGTGGGCATGGTGGTCGAAAGACAGGCTGGCGTCGCGCTTGTGCGGCGGGAACGCGGCGATCGTCTTCTCGATGCGCTTCAGGCGGCGCGGGTCTTCGGTGACCTCGCCCAGCGCCAGTTCGATTTGGCCGGGATAGTGCTCGCGGCCGAAGTGAATCCAGTCGCCGATAAGCCAGTCGATGTTGCGCTTGCGGGTGGCGAGATCGCGACCGAGGGCAAGCCACGACGGGAACGGGGTGTCGTCGGCCAGCGCGAGGGCAAGCGTTTCGTCGGGGGTGATGGTGGCAAGCGCGTTCATCGGGTTCCGTTCCTAGTTACCGCCGTTTGGGAATTTACCGCCGTTTGGGTTGGGGCGTCCGGTCCTGAGTTTGCCCCCCCTGGCTTTGGGCCTCACCGTCACGATGCATCCGTCCGCGACGACGGCATGATGGCCGGTGCCGAGAATGATCTCACGCGCTCCGAACTCGACGCAGCGGGCGATGCGATCGGTGGAGAGGATCGCCGCGGCATGGTCTGCGGAGACAGGCGCGACCCTTTCCCGGTAGCGGGAGATTGCATGAGCAGTGACATGGACCCCCATCGTCTCAAGCCTCTGTGGTGTTGGGGTGGCTGGAATGCGTGGGTTTGGCGGCGCTCACGGGCGCGGCTCGACGTTGAAGCGCTGCGATGGCGGTAGAGTCTTCCAGCGGATCAGGCTGCGCGAAGTCCGATCCAGAAACTGCTCGGTGTCGCCGTTGTCCATGCGCCGCT
>JAZKHF010000028.1:0-2731 GCA_040385545.1 Pseudomonadota bacterium | reverse complement strand
CGAATTCAAGACCTTCATCATGCGCGGCAACGTGCTCGACCTGGCCATCGCGGTCATCATCGGCGCGGCGTTCGGTCGGATCGTCACCTCGCTGACCGAGGATCTGCTGATGCCGGTGATCGGTACGATCTTCGGCGGGCTCGATTTCTCCAGCTATTTCGTCGTGCTCGGCGCGGTGCCGCCCGAACTGGCCGGATCGACCGACTATGCGGCCTTGAAAAAGGCGGGCGTACCGCTGCTCGGCTATGGCGAGTTCATCACCCAGGCGGTCAATTTCGTGATCGTCGCCTTCATCATCTTCCTGCTGGTGCGCGCGGTGAACCGCCTGCTGCCCAAGCCCGAAGCCGTACCGGTCGCCGAAGCCGTCGAAATCGCACTGCTGCGCGAAATCCGCGACGAGCTGCGCGCCCGCAAAGCCTAGGCGGCCGCCAGTTCCTCGGCAGTGGCGTCGGCCAGGCTGGTGCCGTCGAGGATCCGCGCGGTCTCATCGCGGACGCGGGCCATCGCGCGACGGATCGCACAGGCCGCTTCGTCCTTGCAGTCGAGGCACGGGCGATAGGCGGTGCGGCTGACGCAGGGCACCAGCGCCAGCGGGCCTTCGATGACGCGGATCACCTCGCCCAGCGAGATCAAATGCGCGGGCCGCGTCAGGCAATAGCCGCCGGCCTTGCCGCGGTGCGAGCGCAAGAACCCGGCTTCGCGCAGGTCGGCCAGGATCAGCTCGAGGAACTTGCGCGGCACGTTCGCCGCCGCCGCGATCCGGTTCATCGGTACAGGTGGTCCGCCCGGAGCCTGGGCGGCGAGGAAGAACATCGCGCGAAGCGCGTAGCGGGAACGCTGCGTCAACATGATATGCTGTCCCTGTGCCCCGGATTTGTGGCGGTGAAAAGGCCCGCTCTTTCAAAGCGGGCGCACTCGTCCTATATCGGTCGGGCCGGACGGTTCGCCGTACGGCTATGGCGATAAAGGATTGCGTACAATAGATGCAGCGGACCCGGGGGCAGTACCCGGCGGCTCCACCATAAAAGGTGGTGTTCTGGACACCGTTTCTGACGGGGCCGAACCAGGATCGACGTGTATTGAAAAGCGTATGTCTTTCGCTCGGAATGGGACCACCGCAACGGCCCATTACACAAGTGCCAACGATAACGAAGCACTCGCAATTGCAGCGTAACCCCAAGGCTTAACGGCCTAAGGTTATTCTAAAATGCGCGGTCGGGCGCACCGGGCAACAGAAGCGACTCCGGCGGTTTGGGGGGCACCGAGCAACAGAAGCTCCCCACTTTCCCGCATCCGGTGCGGGGCAACGAGCAGCAGACGCTCCCCACTTTCCACAGCGTTAGAAATTGCGGTATGCTCGGTCCAAAGCAGTTTGGAGAGAGCCGATGGCCACGCTTGCCGAAGACCGCCCCGCCACCGCAATGGCAGCAACCATGGCTCCGGGCGAATGGGAGGCACGGGTCGATCTCGCCGCCGCCTACCGCCTGGTCGCGCATTACGGTTGGGACGACCTGATCTTCACCCATTTGTCCGCGCGGGTGCCGGGGCCCGAGCATCATTTCCTGATCAATCCGTACAACATGATGTTCGAGGAGATCACCGCGTCGAGCCTGGTCAAGATCGACGTCGAGGGGCAGCCGGTCGGCCCCGCCACCGCGCCGGTCAATCCGGCGGGCTTCACCATCCACTCGGCGATCCACATGGCGCGCGAGGATGCCGCCGCGGTGATGCACCTGCACACCCCTGACGGCCAGGCGGTGTCGGCGATGGAATTCGGGCTGCTGCCGCACACCCAAACGTCGATGATCGCGGGCGGCGACGTCGCATACCACGAGTATGAGGGCATCGCGACGGACCTGGAGGAGCGCGAGCGGCTGGTCGCCGACCTGGGCACCAAGAACGCGATGATCCTGCGCAACCACGGCACGCTGACTGTCGGCAACAGCGTCGCGGCGTGCTTCCTGCGGCTCTATTTCCTCGAGCGGGCGTGCGAGGCGCAGGTGAAGATGCTGTCGGCGGGCCGCGACAATCTCAACACTCCGCCGCAGGGCACGCCGGAAAAGGTCGCGGTCCAGTCGGCGCCGGCGGGCATGGGCATGCTGGCGGAGCGGCTGGCGTGGCCGGCGCTGTTGCGCAAGCTCGACCGGATCGATCCGTCGTTTCGTAACTGAGCGCTCCCGCGAACGGGGACCCATCTCGCGCGTTCGCTCAGCGGACGGTCTGGGAGATGGGTTCCCGCTTTCGCGGGAATGACGGTGTAGAGGGGTCACCGCTTTCGCCGCGATACCCCGCGGGTCATCGGGTCGGGCTTCTTCGGTTTCACCCAGCCCGGCGGCGGGGTCATGCGTTGCTGGCTGGTGCCGAGGCCCATCGCGCCGGGCTGCTGCCGCGTCAGTCCGGCGGTGTCGATGGCGCCACCCTCGCCCAGCCCCCCGCGCAGGATGCTGAGTTCGTCACGCAGCCGCGACGCCGTCTCGAAATCGAGCGCGGCGACGGCGTCGTCCATCCGGCGTTGCAGGTCGGCGATCGGATCGGTCATGCCGGGCTCAACGCTTCGACCGCACCAACCGCTCCTCCTCCGCGCTGTATCGCGACCGGCCCTTGCTGCCGTCCTTGACCGCGGTCGTGAAGAAGGCGACGCCGCGCTCCCGCGCGCGGTCGATCCACAGGCCCGACCGCAGCGCATAGGCTTCGCCCGCATGGCCGACCCAGGTCGCGCCATCGGCGAACA
>JAZKHF010000027.1:0-2473 GCA_040385545.1 Pseudomonadota bacterium | reverse complement strand
CGCACAACAGCGTGGTCGCGGCGCAATATGGCACCACCGCGATCAGCGAGCGCCACCGCCACCGCTACGAGGTCAACGTCCACTATCGCGACGCACTCGAGCAGGGCGGGCTGGTGTTCTCCGGCATGTCGCCCGACGGCGAACTGCCCGAAATCGTCGAGCGGCCCGACCATCCGTGGTTTATCGGCGTGCAATTCCACCCCGAGCTGAAAAGCCGCCCCTTCGACCCGCATCCCCTGTTCAAGGGTTTCATCGAGGCAGCGGTGAAGCAGAGCCGGCTGGTTTGATCCGGTTGCCGATTCTTGACCGACGCCCTATTTGGCTGACGATGCGCCGTATGTTTCAGTTGCTGACCTTGGTCGCCCTGCTGTTCGCGCCGCTTGCCGCGCCGGCGGCGACAATGGCGGCCGTCCCGGCGACGATCGAGTGCGCCGATATGGCGATGGGCGGGGGAGGGCATGACATGCCGGCCGCCGACCATGGCATTGGCGAGGCGTGCTGCATCGCGGTGCCGCCGGCGATCGATCCGCCGCTCGCCGCGCTCGATGCGGCGGTCGCGCCCGATCACCTGGCCTTCATTGCCCTGACCGAGCCGTTCCGCCTTGGCGCCGGACCGCATGCGGAAGATCCCCCACCACGAATTGCCTGAAACGACGCCCAACATCGTTTCTCAGTAGAATATCGTGATCAAATTGTTGCTGGGTGCGACCAGTGCGTTCGCGCTGATGTCCGCCACCCCCGCCATTGCCCAGCATTCGGGCCATGGCGGCATGACCATGCCGATGCCGGCCAAGAAGAAGCCGGCTGCCAAGAAGCCCGCGCCGAAAAAGAAGGTCGTCGCCAAAAAGCTTGTTGTAAGCCGGGCCGCGGCGAAGCCTGCGCCCAAGCCTGCGCCCGCCCCGGTCGATCATTCGACCATGGACCATAGCCAGATGAACCACGCGCCGGCTCCGGTCGCGCCGGCCGCTCCGCAGGCACCGGCCGCACCCACGCCGGTCGATCACAGCCAGATGGACCATAGCCAGATGAACCACGGCCCGGCCCCCGCCGTGGCTGCGCCCGCGGTCGATCACGCTGCGATGGGACATGGAGAGGGCGGTCATGCCGCGATGCGCAGCGCGCTGGGCAATTATCCCGCCACCCGCGACGCCACCGGCACCGCATGGCAACCCGATAGCGGCGAGCATGTTGGCTGGATGATGAAGTCGGGCGATTGGGACTTCATGGTCCACGGCAATCTCGACCTGGTCGCCGATACCCAGAGCGGTCGACGCGGCGACGACAAAATCTTTGCCGCCGGCATGGTGATGGGGATGGGCACGCGCCAGTTCGATAACGGCAATGCCTTGCAATTCCGCGGCATGGTCAGCCCCGATCCGCTGATGGGGAAGAGCGGCTACCCGTTGCTGCTTGCGAGTGGGGAAACGGCAAACGGTCGCGACCGGTTGATCGACCGACAGCATCCGCATGATTTCTTCATGGAATTGTCGGCCAGCTACTCCGTCAAGCTGGCCGAGAGAGCGAGCGTTTACGTTTATGGTGGCCTCCCCGGCGCACCGGCATTCGGCCCGCCCGCCTTCATGCATCGCCAGTCGATCAGCGCGTCCCCCGAAGCGCCAATCACGCATCATTGGCTGGATTCGACCCACATCACTTTCGGCGTCGTAACCGCCGGCTTGGTGCTCGACCGGGTCAAGGTCGAGGCATCGCGGTTCAACGGCCGTGAGCCCGACCAGAAGCGGTGGAACATCGAGACCGCGCCGCTTGATTCGACCGCATTACGCCTGTCGTGGAACCCGACCGACACGCTGTCGCTGCAGGGCAGCTGGGCGCATCTCAAGGATCCCGAGCAACTGGAACCTGGAATCAACCAGCGCCGCTGGTCGGCCTCGGCGCATTATACGCGGCCGATGGCAGGCGGCTGGTGGGCGACCAGCCTGGCGTGGGGGCGCAAGTCCTTGCTCGGCGAGGATTATGACGCCTTTGCGCTGGAAAGCTCGATCAAGCGCGGCAACTGGACGTTCTTTGGTCGCGGCGAGATCGCCGAGAATAATGAACTGGTCGAGGAAGAGCATGACGAGGAGGAGGGCGAGGAGCATCACGCCGAGGCCTTAACCGTCGGCAAGGTGAGCCTCGGCCTGGTGCGCGATTTCAAGGTCGCCGAGCATCTCGCGATCGGCGTCGGCGGGCTCTACTCGCTGAATTTCATACCCAAGGGCTTGAAGGACGAATATGGCACCCGCACCCCACACGGGGCGATGGGCTTCGTGCGGTTGAAGATCATGTGATCGGCACCCTCCTTCGCTCTTGCGCGTTGGCAGGAGCGAAGGAGATTTGCATGTCGACCAAGGTTATCGCGATCAATGCCACGCTGAAAAAGAGCGGCAAGGAGAAGAGTTCGACCGACGCGATGATTGATCTGATCGCGTCGTTCCTGAAGGATCACGACGCCGAACTGGTCGAGACCATCCGG
>JAZKHF010000026.1:0-2013 GCA_040385545.1 Pseudomonadota bacterium | reverse complement strand
CTGGAATTGCTCAGCAACACGATGCTCGACACGCTCGCCAATTCGGGTGCCGAGATCGACGATACGCCGATGATCAGCCTTGCCCAGGAAGCGGCGCGGGCGATCGCCGCCGCGGTCGACGCCGGGATCGACTCGGGCGAAGTCGCGTTCGACGCGGTTCACGACCGCAATTACGTTCAGGTCGAAGGCTCCAACCCGCCGCAATATGACAATGGCTTCGCTGATTTCGCGCATGCCGTCGTCCGCCCCTTGCTCGACCGCTTCAAGCTGCGCGACGGGCGGATCATCGGCTCGGCGATCACCAATTGCGACGGCTATCTGCCGACCCATTTGTCGGAACGCTGCCATGCGCCGGGTCCCGATCCGGTGTGGAACGACGAACATTGCCGCAACAAGCGGATCTTCATGGACGAGACCACCCGCAACGCGATCAACTCCGATCGCCCGGCAATGCTCGCCACCTACCGCATGGAATTGGGCGACAAGTTCATCCCGGTGAAGAATGTCTTCGTGCCGATCTACTTCCGCGGCAAGCGCTGGGGCAATTTCGAACTCGCCTACCGCGACGAATAATCTGCTGTCCTACAGACGCCAATGTGTGGGACACCCGCGCAAAGGCTCTTTCCAATCGTCGATTCAAGCTTGCGCGATGCGATTTTTAGGGACCGGCCGCCCAAATCCTTAAGTTGACGAAGAGGCCCCGAAACGGCGCCGCACTTGGGAAACTTTATCAACCTAAGACGCGGCGGCGATGGCCTGGCGGAGGTCTGCGATCAGGTCGGCGGGGTCTTCCAGGCCGATGTTGATTCGCACCAGCAATGGGCCGGATCGCGAGTCGGGCCGGTCAAGGTTGTGGTAGGTCACCGCCAGGCTGTTCGCACCACCCCAGCTATAGCCGATCGGGAATAGCTTTAGCGCTTCGACGAACCGCACCACTTGTTCGCGCGACCAGTTGCCGAAGAGAACTGAAAACAGGCCCGCGCTTCCGCTCCAGTCGCGTTTCCAGATGTCGTGGCCGGGGCAATCCGAAAAGGCGGGATGGAGCATCGCGGTCACCGCATCTTGCTCGGACAGCCACGAAGCGACCTGTATCGCACTCGCCCCGATCCGCTCGAGCCGAAGCGGAAACGTCTTCAAGCCACGCAGGACAAGCGAGCAATCGTCGGGCGAGACGTTGAGACCGAGCAGATTGAAGGTTCGGTCGATTTTCTCGGCAATGGCCGCATCCCGGGTCGCGACCGAGCCCATCAGCACGTCGCTATGCCCGCCCTGATATTTGGTCAGCGCCTGGATCGACACGTCGCATCCCGCGGCGAACGCATCGAACAGCACCCCGGCGCCATAGGTGTTGTCGATCGCCACCGGAACGCCCCGGGCGTGAGCCGCGGCCGCGATGGCGGGCACGTCCTGCACTTCCATGGTGATCGATCCCGGACTTTCGCACCAGATCAAGACCGTCTCGTCGCGGATCAGGTCGGCGATCCCGCCACCGATCATCGGGTCGTAGATCGTGCATTCGACGCCGAGCGCCGCCAGCTTGTAGCGGGCGAGGTCGAGCGTTGGGCCGTAGGCACTGGCAGGCAGCAGCATGTGCCCGCCGGCTTTGGCAAAGGTCAGCAGAACCAGCGCAATCGCGGCGAGCCCGCTCGGCGCGAGCTGGACATGCTCTGCCCCCTCGATCGCGGCGAGTTTCGCCATCAGCGCGTGGTGGGTCGGGGTGCCCTGCAGGCCATAGCGATACTGGCCGGGTCGCGGATGATCGAAGTTGTCGAGGTCGTCGAACAGGGTGGTCGACGCGCGGTAGGTCGGGACTGCAAGGGAGCGGAAGCCCGCACCATCCGAATGGGTCGGCATGACCAGCCGGGTCGACAGCGCCTTGGGGTCGCTGTCCTTCGCCATCTAGCCGTTGCGCCGCGCCATGAATGCCAGTTTCTCGAACAGCATCACATCCTGCTCGTTCTTGAGCAGCGCCCCGTGGAGCGGCGGAATAGCCTTGGTCGGGTCGCGGTTCTG
>JAZKHF010000025.1:2393-4630 GCA_040385545.1 Pseudomonadota bacterium | reverse complement strand
TACCCCAAGGTTCGGGCGGGACCGGCTATTTCGGGGGCAGCGGTGCGAAGGTCGGACTGAAAGACCGCATTGCGCTGGACCTCGCCCTTGCCCCTATAGACGATCCCCAAATCGACGTGATCATTTCAACGATGGGCGGGAACGATAATCAGGCATCGCTCGACAACGGCACGTTCGCGTCGGCGGTAAGCACCACGATTGCGGCTTGCAAATATCGCTGGCCGAACGCGGTGATCCTGTTTTCCGAGCCGCTTACGTCGGACACCGGGCAACTGACCGCCGACAAATCGACCATCATCCAGGCACAGGCCACGGCGGCGGGGGTCAAGTTCGTCGGCGGTATCAGGGCGGCGCTGGCGGCTTACTACGCCGTTCCGGGCAATTCGGTGTCCGACCTGTTCCACGGCGACGGCCACCCCAACGACGCGGGCCATGCGTGGTTTGCGGACCAGCTCAATACCCGCATTCGCGCGGCGCTCGCATGACCAACTTTGGACCCGTCAGCATTTCGATTGGAGAAATAACCGTGCGCTTGGGGCTTGGGATTGGGATCACGCAGCCGGGTGGTGGGGGGACGCCTGCACCGACTGCGACCACATGGAACCCGGCGGATAAACACGCCTCCATCGCGCTGTCGAATGCCGACAAGACGATGACGGGCAACGGCACGGGCGGGAATTACAACGTCCGTTCTACCACCAGCAAGAGCGCGGGCGACCTGTATTTCGAGATCGTCTACACCACTGCTGGCACATCCAACCTTGGGCTAGCAAACGCAACGGCCTCTTTGACGGCCTATCTCGGCAACGACGCGAACGCTGCCGCATTCTGGCCTAGCGAACCGGCCTTTAGCTATAACGGTGGCTTCGGGGGGTATGGACCCGGCATTGTTCCAACTGGCGGCGTGGTGGGCGTTCATGTCCGCCTGACGGGTTCGCGCCAAGTGTGGTTCTCCATCAACGGCGTGTTGATCGCTGGCGACCCCTCGGCGGGGACCGGCGGCAAGGGTATCACCTTGCTCGGTGCTGTGTTCATCGCCGCCGGGCATCAATCCAGCACAGCCGCGTTGACGATCCGCACCGCTGCCGCCGATTTCACCTACACGCCCGACACGGGCTTTGTCGCGTGGGACGATGGATGACCACGCCCCAGACGCTCCTCTGGCTCGCGTTCCTCACCACCGGGGTCGCGTTCGTCGCGTGCCGTTGGCTCAAGATATGACCGGGGCCTGCACTTTGCGCCCTTTTCGGGGGGGCAACAAATGATCGAGCAAGTCGGGTCGGCGCTGCTCGCCAACGGCCCCATCGGCATCCTGTGCGTGGTCCTGTGGCTGCAAAACCGCGAAGCGATGAAGCGTGAACTGGATCGTCAGACGCGCGAGGATGACCGCAACCACCGCAACGAACTGATCACGCGCGACCGGATCACCGCCGACATCGAGATGGCAAAGGGCCTGACCTCGCAAGCCGAGAAATTCGATGCGTTCGGCAAGATGCTCGAAAGGCTGGCGAAGTGACCGCACTCGCCGCCGATGCCGTTCGCATCCGGCTCGAAGCCGCCGTGGCGTTCCGGGAGGCGTGCGAGGACCGGGAATACGGGGCGACCGTGATCCGCCGCCCGTATCGGTTCGACGCGTTCAAGATCGTGCCGGGCGACTTGGCGGCGCTGGCCGCGCAACTGGATGGATTGAGATGACCGAACAACTCGAGATCGTGGTGACGGCCAAGCGGTTGCCTCGCATCACCGCCCGGATAGCGTGCGAGCTGATCGCGCACGAAGGCATCGTTCGGGAAGCCTATGAATGCATCGGTATTGTCGCGGCTTCATCCACCGTCCAACCGCTTTGCCGCCGCGACTGATATGCAGCGAGCGATACGCCATTCTCCGTCGCGACTTCGGTTCCCGCCCGACCATCGCTGGTTCGCGCAACGAAACGGCGGTTGCGGGATTGAACTTCGGCAGTCGCCCAGCGGCAATTCGAGGGGGTGTAACCCCGCTCGTTTTCGATCCGATCAATCGAAAGATCGTCGGCATATCCATTTGCCATTGCCCACGCATGGAAGTTTTCAAAAACAGACCACCGCGCGCAAATCGAAATGCCGCTGCCACCATATTCGGCAAATTGCGGGTTGTTCTTATTCCGGCATCGCCCGCGCATATTCTTCCAAATACGGTGCAGCCGGGTTCCTGACATGCCGTGGGATCGGCGGGCTTGGCCAAGCGTCGCAATTCTCTTG
>JAZKHF010000025.1:0-2383 GCA_040385545.1 Pseudomonadota bacterium | reverse complement strand
CCCGCAGTTTGTCGACTTCCCGCGCCGCAGGTCGCCCGAAAGCACAATCTTGTGAGTCCCGCAGTCGCATCGGCAGTGCCAAAGCACCGCGCCTTCCGGTCTGTTTCCGGCCTTTTCGATTACGCTCCAAGCTCCAAATCGAAGCCCCGACAAATCCATCAACCGTGCGTTCTTTGCCATGCTCTAGATCATACAAGGACGACATGGGAAACACCAGCAAAATCGAGACTTATCGATGATCGACGCAAAGGCACTACAGGCAGCCGTGGGTGTGGCGCAGGACGGTGCTATCGGTCCCGGCACGTTCGCGGCCATGTTCGTGAAGCTGGGGGCCGGACCCGTCCGCGCCAAGGAACTGGCAATCGCGGCGGTGGTCCACTTCCCGGCCTACGGGATCATGGACAGCGAACTGCGGCTTGCGCACTTCCTCGCCCAGCTCGCGCACGAAAGCGGCTCGTTCCGCTACATGGAAGAAATCGCCAGCGGGGCGGCTTACGAAGGCCGCGACGACCTCGGCAACGTCGCGCCGGGTGACGGCACGCGATACAAGGGAAGAGGTCCAATCCAAATTACGGGCCGGGCGAACTATCGCCGCTATGGCCGCAAGATCGGCATCGACCTCGAAAACCATCCCGAGATCGCCGCCATCCCATCGATTGGGCTGCACCTGGCGCTCGAATACTGGCGCTCGTGCGGGCTGAACACCCTTGCCGACGCGGACAACGTGCTGGCGATCACAAAGGCGATCAACGGCGGCACCAACGGACTGGACGACCGCAAGGCGCATCTGGCGCGCATCAAGGGGTGGCTCACATGATGAACGTCGAAGAAGCGGTCGCCAACGTGGCCGACAAGCCGATTGAGGCCCACGCCTCGCCGGTTCCCGATCAAGCATGGTCCGGCATCCGGTCGGTTATCATGGCGGTCAGTGCCTACGCGATGGGCCGGGGCTGGATCGCTGGCGATACCGCGACGCTCTTGCTGGCCGTGATCGGCGTGGTCGGGCCGTTCGTGGTCGGGCAGCTTAAGATTCGCCGCCGCTCGCGTGAACTGGCGACCGTGGCCGCGCACCCCGCGACGCCGAACGATGTCGCCGTGCTGAGGAAGCCGTGATGACCTGGCTTATCGGCATTCTCGGCATCGGCGGGCTAGGCGCTGCCCTGTTCCTCATCCCCGGCCTGTTGCCGCGCGCCATAGAGGCCGCTGGGGCGGTCCTGGGCGTGGTCCGCCGCAACCCTTGGCCCGCTGCCGTTATCGCGCTCCTGCTGGCCTGTGGCTGGCTGTGGATGGGCAAGAACAAGGCGGAAGACCAACGCGACTTCGCCCGCAATCTCGCGAAGGAAGAACGCGCCAACCACGTCCAGACCATCGCCAACTACCGCGAGGCACAGAAGCGCGCCCGTGCCTTCGCTGTTGCCCAGAAACAGGCGGAAGAAGCGCGCCACAAAGCCAACGCCGAAAGGATCGACCGTGCCTTCAAGAACCAGCTTGCCGACGCTCGCGATGCTACTGCTGAGTATATCCGCACTCACCGCGTGCGGGCCGAACCGGGCGGTGGAGCCGCTCAAGGTGGTGGCGGATCAGCCTTTGCCGCCCCCGGTGATCGAAGTGCCAGCGGTGGCGAGCGATCCGGTGGAACGGCCTTCATGGTTGCCGTCGCGGAAGCCGATATAGGCATCTGCACGGCGAACACGTTGCGCCTTGAAGCGGTGCAGGATTGGGCAGCGGGTTTGGCCGCTCACTAATCGCCATTACCGATTAATAACCCGCGTTTGATTCAAATTCTCGCGGCTATTACGAGCCGTCGTTGCTGGAACGTTCCGGCAACCCGTGCTATCCTGTGAGCCACAAAAAAGACGCCGCCCGATTGCCCCGGACGACGCCCATGCGGCTCAATATCGCATCGCATGGAATCCTTCAACCCGGTTACGCGCATTGGCGCTTTTTCCGGCGGGCAGTGCGAAAAAGCTGCCTTGGGTTGAACGACGCGCGCCGACATCTGCGGCAAAGTCCATGTCTCCCGAAAAGAGCCTCGTCCTCTCTCAAGGGACGGATATCGTGGGAGTCGACACCCGCTCCCCCTGACGCCTCGCTGGATGGCCAAGGGATATCTGCACCTAACGTCACACTACGGCGACCACGGCCAGGATCATCCGAACGGTGGGGACCACGATTGGCCCACGTCAAGGGCAGTGCAGGTAAACACGGTAGAGAGTGCCAGTAAGGCAGACCGCTTCGCTACCTAGTGTAGTGACCTTCGCGGGTGGACGTGCTTTGCCCGCAGCATCCCCGCGCAGGGGTTAGCGCATCATCCCGAACGGCGCGGGCTAGCGCGGCCACAGTGAGCCTAGCCCGAGTAAGTCGAACAGGCTTTTATCGCGGC
>JAZKHF010000024.1:0-1793 GCA_040385545.1 Pseudomonadota bacterium | reverse complement strand
CGGTCATATTCGTCGGGGCTGAAGCCGTGGTCGGCGACCATCTGCGGGGTGATCATGGGCTGGCCGATAGCGGCGGAGAGCGCATAAAAAAACCCCCCGGCGTGAAGGCCGGGGGGCTTGGAAGCGTCAATGGATCAGCGGCTGCAGGATTTGCCGTTGTAGGTCACGCTGTTGCCCTGCGCGTCGCCGGTCAGCGAGGCGTCTCCGGCTTCGCCCGACTTGATAGGGGTCGCGCGAGCCGCCTTGTCGGTTTTTGCCCGCGCGCTGCCGTCACTGAGCCAGTCGATATAGACCAAGCTATTGTCCTTGCAGCGGTAGGTATGGCTGGCGGTGATCGACGGTGGCAACTCGACGGGCGCGGCATTGGCCGTTGTGTTGGCCCGATCGTCATAGGGGCCGGCGGCGACCAGATTATGGTCGGACTGGTCGCAGCCGGCTAGCGCAGCGGCAGCGATCAAGATGAAAATCGGGGCTTTGGTCATGGTTCGCCTCTCGCCTTGGGCACGGCCTTCGTCAAGCGAAGGAATTGCATTGCGTCGAAGTGGGGCATAAGTTCGTCGAATGGCGATAGGGATCGGGGGATCGACGCAAGGATGGAAGCCAAGGCGGAAATGAAGGAACGCATCCAGCGCGTCCGCATCGGTCTGACCGGCCTGGCGTTCGTGTTCGTTCTCGTGCTGGTCGGGGCGGCGATCACCAACTGGAGCAGCGATCCACCGGACGCCAATCAGACGATCGCCAACGCCGCGCCGGCCGAACCGAACGAGCCGCTCGCCGAAATCGGCGCGGCCCCGGGCGAATCCTCCGCCGCCAACGCCGCGACCGAAAACAAGCAGTGAAGGGCTGGGCTGCGGCGCTGGCCGCAGTGATGCTGATGGGATGCCGGTCGGATGCGAACGAGGCGAAGCCGAAGCCTGATCTCTATGTCCTGACGTCGTTGCCGTTGTTGTTCGACGAGGGATTCGGGCTGAACCCGGCGCAGGGAGCCGCGGCAGTCTATCTCAGACAACGCTACACGCTGAAGCCGATCGACCTGCCAAGTCAATTGCCGCCGGGCGCGGTGCTACTGGCGGCGCAACCCCGCGCGCTCCCCGCTGAGGAGTTGGTGGCGTTGGATAAATGGGTGCGCGACAGTGGAAAACTGGTTCTGCTTGCCGATCCGATGCTCGAATGGCCGAGCGAGCGAGCACTCGGCGCTCGGCTGCGGCCGCCGGTGCGTTTCGCGGACACCGGACTGCTGGCGCATTGGGGGCTTCGACTGGATGCGCCGGATCTGCAAGGTCAGCGAACGGTCAAGCTCCAGGCTGACTTGAGCGACCCGAAGTCCAAACCGCTCGACGTGGGGGTGGTCGTGCTTTCGCCGGGTTCGCTAGTTAAACAGGGTGGTTCTTGCCAAGTCACGCTTGATCAAGTTTATGCCGAATGTGTGCTCGGCAAAGGGGTGGCACTGGTCGTCGCCGATGCGGATTGGCTGGGCGATCGCGCCATCGAGGCCGCAACGGGCAAGATCAATCAGAACCTGTACGCCTTGGGGACAATTATTCGGGCCGCGGACAACTTCCGCTGAGCATCGTTGCGAGTCGTTGCCGATTCGCCGCACCCACAAGGTTATCCACAGGGTTATCCTGCTGAAACGATCGAGAACAGAACAAGAATAGAAAGTATCGGTTAGCACCATTTCCCCTCTGCGATGACATGCTAGGCATGAAATCCCATGAAATGGCATCAAATTCCATTGTATCCCGCTCGTCCTTGGGTTACCAACAGCGCTGGCACGGGGCGATCCTCACCAT
>JAZKHF010000023.1:7669-9800 GCA_040385545.1 Pseudomonadota bacterium | reverse complement strand
CTTCGCCCACGCGATCACCCGCCCATAAGCGGGCTTGAGCGCCACGATGGCGGTGCGCGCCTGCGCCAGCTGCGCGTCGGCGGCCGCGCGCTTGAGGGTGCCGGCTGTCACCAGTTTCTCGGTCTTGGCCTTCACGTCGGCCCACAAAGCGGCGTCGGGCCCGGGTCCGAACGGGGCGCCACTGGTCAGCTTCTCGCTGCTGGCGATGATCGTCTCGACCTGGAAGCGCGGCACGCGGATGCCGGTCGCTTCGCTGGCGCGGGTGCGCGCAATCGCAACGTCGAGCACGGCCGGCATGCCCCGCAGCCGCGCGACATAGTTGCGCAGGTCCGCGACGTCGTCGACGCCATGGGTGTTGATCAGGAAATCGGGCAACTGGCTGTGCGCCGAATAGAGCCGCGAGTAGAGCGGCGGACGGTAGGCGCGGTTGGCATGCGACAGCGCTGCCCGCTCCGCCTCCAGCGCCCAGATGTCGTAGTTCACCTGTCCCGCGGGCGACAGTCGGGCGCGGTCGAAGGCCGTCTTCATGCGGGCCGCACTGGCCTGGCGCCAGGCAACGAACGCGCCGAGCGCCGGATCGCTGATGTCGTTCCAGCGGTCGCCACCCTCCTTGAGGCCGAGCCGCGTCGCGGTTTGCGGCTGGAGCTTCAGTTGCTCGGCGAATTCGGCATCGAGAAAGGCCGTCAGGCGAGCGTCCTCGGCGGCGGCCGGCGCCGCGGCCGGCGCCTGCGCGGCAGCGGATTGCGAAAGCGCGAGAGGGGTAATGAAGAAGATCGTCGTGGCGAGGAGGAAAGGCTTCACGGTAGCTCCTGACAATTGCTGTAGCGATGTCGGCCAAACTTTCGGTCTGGATTAAGGACCGAGGATAGTGGTGCGCAAGAGCGCGGTTCGGCGCAAGCCCGGATCTTCGAACCGATAGCCCACTCGCCCGCGTGCGACGTTTCGCGCAGCGTCAGAACGTCCCGCGCACGCTCAGCGAAAAGATCGGCCCGATCAAGCGGTTGCGGGTTTCGACGAAGTCGATGGGCGCGCTGTTGCGCCGCCCGGCGTAGACGGTGCGGTCCCAGCGGCTGCGCGCGTTGACGATATTGCCCGCAGAAGCGCGCACGGTCAGCCCGAGCAAGTCCTTATGCTCGACGAAGACGCTGGCGAACACCGGTCCTTCGAACTGGCGCCCGACCTCGTTGAGGCGAAAGGCGCGCGTGACGTGCGAATAATTGGTGTTGAAGCCGTACGCGATGTCGCTTTTCGGAATGTCGTGGCGATAGCCGACGTCAAGCGAGCGGTCGGTGAAGGCCGACAGCGAGCGCTTCTCCCCGGTCAGCGGATCGCGGATGCTGCTGAACTGGACGAGCCCGCGCAGATTGACCTTGGCGCCCTTGATGCCGAGCGGATCGAGCTGGAGCGTGCTGCTCCAGTCGATCGCATAAGCCCGCGCGCGCGGGACATTGCCCGGTGACTCGCCGGTCAGGCCGATCGGGATGATGTCGACATAATCCTCGAACAAAGCGGCGACGAGATTGACCTTGGTCTTGCCAAAAGCGCCCAGGTCCTTCGCCAGTTCGAGTTCGAAGCGCCACTGCTGCGACGGCACCAGGTCGGGGTTGCCGGCATTCTCATTGTCATTGTCGAGGAACACCCGCGCCAGGAACTGGCCGAAATCGAGCTGGCCGACGCGGCGGATCGCCTTGAAATTGGCGTTGAAGGTCGGCGTGACCTGCGCCGCGACGCTCAGCGAGCCCTTGGGGCGGAAGAAGCTGCGCTCCTTGCCGCCTGCGCCCTCCTGCACGATCGTCGAATATTCCCCCCCGGCGATGAACTGCACGGTGATTTTCTCGGACAGCGGCCGGCTGATGGTGACGAGGCCTTCGTAACGATCCTCGCTGACCTTTCCCGTGCCTTGCGGGAAAGCGACCTCGACGAAATCGCCGAGCGGATTGAGGATGAACAGGTTCGACACATTGTCGAGGCTGTTGAACGCCGCCTCGCCCGACAGCTGGATGTCGGCCCGCCCCATCTTCCAGCGATACTCGCCGCGGCCGATCAATTCCTTCGACTTGCCGTCCTGGAGGTATCGGCTGCCGCTGTCGGGGGCGGCGTCGCTGAACGAGGTAATCGACGATTGGAAGAA
>JAZKHF010000023.1:0-7569 GCA_040385545.1 Pseudomonadota bacterium | reverse complement strand
ACCTGCGGCTGGTCGAAATTCCCGGTGAAGACGTCGTCGCGGCGTTCGAACAAGGTGCCGTCACCGCGCTCGATGGTCGTCGGCCCGCCCGCGGCGCTGCGGCTGGCGTCGTTGCGAAAGCTCACCGTATATTGGACGGGTCCGCGCGTGCCGCTGACCGATGCGTCGCCGCGAGTTAAATTCGGATCGGCGAAATAAGCGCGAAATTCGGGGCGATAGCTATATTGTCCCGACACCTTCGACTGTGCCTTGTAGAGGACGTTGGCGACCTGACCCGTCAAACCGGGGACGTCCACTTCGGCGGCGTCGACGATCTCGATCCGCGTGACGTTGCCCGCGGGGATCGCCTGCAATGCGGTCACGGGGTCGGTCGACTTGCCCGAAATGCGCTCGCCGTTCAGCAGGACGTTGCCCGACGCCTGGCCAAGCCCGCGCGACCCCGTGTCCTCGCCGCGAATGCTGAAGCCGGGCACCTGGTTGACCATGTCCAATGCACTTTTTGGCGCAAAGCGCGCGAAGTCGACCGGTGCATAAACGCGCTTGTTCCCGGCAGGCCTGGACACGGGCGCCGGAGCGTCACCGGTCTTGGTATCGGCCTCCTGTGCCCGGGCCGGCGCAGCGATCGCCATGATCGCAACGCACCCAAGCGAGGCCCCGGCGATGGATGTCGCGCATCGAACGATATTAAGCATCTGATCTTCCCCCAACGCAACGCGCCCCTCCCCGGAGCAACTACTGGTGTCGTCGTCGCCGGGCGCAGGCAGCGAAAGTCCTAAGCCATCAACCGCGTCGGGCATTCGACAGACAGCATCAGAAGGGTTGGCGGCCCAGACTGGACCGAGCATCTCATGGTCAGGTCCTTCGCCCTTTCGATCAGGCGAAGCGCTTATGCTTGGTGTTACTGCAACATCGGGAGCGGCCATTTCGCAAACGGCCAGAGATGGAAGCCTGCTGGGTGATCCTGCGCTTCACTTGTCATTGATCTGATTACGCCGGGGGAGGCCGTTGCCGATTGCCGTTTCGATCGCTGTGGACAAAGGGGTGGGGATGTCACCGGGCTCCATGCGGGGCGCGCAACATGATCGATTGGAAAAGACTGGAACCCAGAATGTTCGTCAGCCAGCGGCGCAGGTGCGGTAGGCGTTGGCCTGCAAACCAGTCTGGGTCGACAGCGGCAAATTGCCGGGCAAATGGCACAATAGCAGCGTCAGTCATGCCCCGCACGGGGCCGCCAAGAAATGCACCGATCGAAAGGCGGACATCTAGGTCCCGGAGGAACGTCAATCCCTGGTCGCGGTGCTTCAGCGCGTCGGCTCCGTGTCGGTCCGAATATTTGTAGCGATCCAGGTCATGCTTGAACGATCCGTCGTTCGCGGAAATCAGCGGGGGGTCGTCGCGCTCCAGCCAGGCTTCGGGATCGCATTGCGCTAGTGCCCAGCGCATGATGTCGAGGCTCTGGTCGATGACCTTGCCTTCGGGGAGGACGAGGATCGGCACAGTGCCCTTTGCCGAGGCTGCCAGCATCGCCGTCGGTTTCGCCCGAAGGCTTATTTCGCGTACCTCATATCGCGTGCCGCTTATCGCCAGCGCCAGCCTCGCGCGCATGGCAAAAGGGCAACGGCGAAAGCTGTAGAGGATGGGATCAGCTGGCTCGGTCATTCGACTGCTCTGCGCCCATCGCCCCGACATGGAGGCGACCTTCCTGCACGGCTAGCGTCTGCTGACGGTGGCGCTCGCGGTAAGATGCACGCTGCTCATCAGTCCGCAAGACGTGGCATGCAGCGCAGCTCACCCCTGCCTCATAGTGCGGCGAGGCGAGGTCTTGCCTGCTCAGCGGCTGGCGGCAAGCACGACAGAGTTCATGTGTGCCGCGCTTCAGGCCGTGTCCGAGCGACACTCGTTCATCAAATACAAAGCACTCGCCGCGCCACAGGCTCGCTTCCTCGGGTACTTGTTCGAGATACTTCAGGATGCCGCCCTTCAGATGATGGACATCCTGCACTCCCTCCTGCTTGAGGAAGGCTGTCGACTTCTCACACCGTATGCCGCCCGTGCAGAACATGGCCACTCGAGGCTGTTTTCCTGCGCCGAGAAGCGCATCGCGCGCGCTACGAAACCACGCGGGAAAGTCGCGAAAGCTGCTGGTTTGTGGATTGATCGCGCCGGCAAATGATCCGACCGCGACCTCATAGTCGTTACGCGTGTCGATGACGATCACATCCGGGTCCGAGATCAGGGCGTTCCAGTCGCCGGGCTCGACGTAGGTCCCGGCATTGGTCGCGGGATCCACGTCAGGCTCTCCCATGGTGACGATTTCGCGTTTGATCCGGATCTTCATCCGGTAAAATGGCATCGAGTCCGCACTCGACAACTTCACCTCGAGGTTGGAGCAGCCGGGAAGCCCACTTATGTGCTCCAACAAGACGGCGATCCGCTCGTGCGGTCCGGCAATCGTGCCGTTGATTCCCTCGTGAGCGATCAGCAGGGTGCCGCGGAGACCCTGCTCGCGGCAGACCCGATCGAGCGCCGCGGAGATCGCCGCACAATCGGCGAAACGCGCAAAGCAATACAGGGCCGCGACCGTTAGCGCTTGAGGATGTCGGATGAGGCAATCGTTCATGGCAACGCCATAACTCCGTCGGGGGGTTGCGCCAGCCCATTAGCAGCGGGGCGGGGGGCCGCGCGATCTATCCGTTATGCTGCGGGGAAGGACGGCCATTAGTGATTTTACGCTCGACGTGGCTTTGAAAAAACGCTGCATCGCTTCTCTCGGAACAAAGGGGAGAAGGCTAATATGCTGAAGGTCGAGCAGCTGGTTCGCGTGGGCGCCGCGGTGGCGATTGCTCTGGCACTCCCTGCCGCCGCGGCAGAAGCGCAGCATCGCGCTCCAGATGGCGTGACCGTCGATGAAGAAGGCCGGCCACAATATTCGACAGTTTCGATCTGCGCGGTGGACCCGGTCACCGGGCAATCCGCAGCCGCCGTCACGACCCGCGTTCCGTTTGTCGGTCGCGCAGTTCCGTGGGTTCGATCGGGCGTCGGGGCAGTCTGCACCCAGGCCTCGACGATGGTCGAGTTTGGGACGCGGGGCCTGGACCTGATGGCCAAGGGCGTTGAGCCCCAAGCGGCGCTTGCGCAACTGCTGGCGGCCGACCCCGCGCGCGAGTCGCGACAAGTCGGCCTGATTGCCATGAACGGTCGCTCCGCGGCGCATACCGGCAAGGGCAATGGTATTTGGGCTGGCAGTCGCCAGGGCCTTAATTACACAGTGCAGGCCAATATCATGGTTGGCCCTGAAGTGGTCGAGGCGGTCGCGACGACGTTCGAGTCCACCGAAGGTCTTGGGATGCCCCTGGCCGAGCGCATGATCCTGGCGCTCGAAGCGGGGCAGGCGAAAGGCGGCGATCGGCGCTGGGGAAATTTGCAGTCGGCAGCGATCAAAGTGGCCGACCCGAATGACCCCGGTCGCGGTGGCGATCACATCACGCTGGCGATCGAGGTTGGCGAACATGCCGAGCCCGTCGGCGAAATGAAGCGGATCTATTACACCACGGGCCGCCGCCTGGGATACCGCACATTCTCGCGCATTGAAGGTCCCGACGTCGTCGAACTGAAACGCATGCTCCATGCATTGGGCTATTGGCGACCGGCGCTGACCGTCTTCCCCGCGGCGCCGGTCGTCAACGCGCTCCGCAACCAGCGACTGCGCAACACCGATCCCGCTGCCTTCGAGAAGGCGCAGATCGAGGCCCGGCGGCTGGCCGCCGACTATCAGCGCGACTTCGGACAATATGACGCCGAGGCGGTCGCTGCCGTCGACCGGTTCCGCCACGAAAAGGCGCTTGAATATGCCGGCAATCCGCCGGGCCTGGTCGATGAGCGGCTGATCAGGGCGCTCAGTGCGGCGTACCGCGGTCGGGGAAAAACAAGCCTCAGACCGTAATTCGAGAGGTCGAAAAGAACGCTGCAGGCATCGCCATCAAGGTGGACCGCAGCATCCCGATCGTCGTGGACGACCCCGGCACATCCCGGCACCATCCCGCTTGGCCGCGCCAGTTGTGACATTTTTACGTCGGTTCGTGCATTTTCGGTGCGCGAATCAGTTTTAAAAGTAGACCAATTTTCCGCCGCAGTTAGCATTTCAAATTGCAATTGGCACGGTGGGGGTTTCAAAATGCGCGACATTAGACGTTCTTCGATCTTGGGCTGCGGTTCGTCGATTTGGGCTGTTGCGGTGGGTATTGCGGCAACGCCAGCGGCGGCGGCCCAGCCCGCGCCCGTTCCTCCGATTCCGGTGACGCAGGTACCCCCCACGCCTGCTCCATCGAGCCCGGCCCCGGTGCAGGAAGTTCCTGCCGAGGGGGCGGAAGTGGTCGTGACCGGATCGCGCATCGTGCGTAACGGCAACGACGCGCCAGTGCCGACTACGGTGGTGTCCGCGCAGGACATATTGGAACGCAATCCGACCAACATTGCGGACTACATCAATCAACTTCCGTCGATCGGCCAAGGAAACTCGCCGCGATCCACGACGCTGTTTGCCAATGCGACCGGTGGCGCCAACCAGATCAGCGCGCGCGGTTTGGGCGTGGTTCGCACGCTGGTGCTGCTCGATGGCCGCCGCGTCGTCGGTTCGGGCCTGTTGCCAGCGGTCGATATCAACCTGTTGCCGCAGAACCTGGTACAGCGGGTCGATGTTGTCACCGGCGGCGCCTCGGCGGCTTATGGCTCCGACGCGGTCGCCGGCGTGGTCAACTTCATCCTCGACACCAAATATACCGGCGTGAAGGGGACGTTCAACTACGGCCAGACCGACCGCAATGACGGGCGCATCGTCAGTGGCGATCTTGCCTTCGGGTCGGCCTTCGCGGGCGGCCGCGGCCACGTTTTGTTGAGCGGCAATTATTACAAGGGCGACCGCATCGATTTCTTCGACGCGCCGCGCGACTGGTTTCAGCCCGGCCTGCGCCTGCTTAACAATCCGACCTGGACAGCGACGAACGGCGAACCCGGCCAGATCGTGCGCACCGACGCGGGCTTTAACAGCACGCCGGGCGGTGTCATCAACGCCGGTCCGCTGCGCGGCATGGCGTTTGGACCGAACGGCACGATCCAGTCGTTCGTTTTCGGCCCGATCCAGCAGGGGCAGACGCAGGCCGGCGGCACAATTGAATCGCAGCCGATCCGCGGCGCGCTGCTGCCCGACGACGAGCATTGGAGCGTTTACGGCCGGCTGAGCTACGAGATCACCGACAAGATCAACGCCATTGTCGAAGCGAGCTATGCGGGGAACGACACGATCAATTGGTCCGCCGTCCTGAACCGTCAGGGCGCACAGGCGCTCACCATCACGCGTGACAACCCGTTCATTCCGATCGTGACGCAGCAGGCGATGGACCAGGCCGGGGTCACGTCCTTCCGCATGAACCGTCTGTTCTACGACATCGTCAACCGGCCCGGCGAGCACATCGGGGAGGCGGGCTACAATCGGCGCCAGGACCGCATCCTGGCCGCGCTCGAGGGCAGTTTCCTCGATAGCGGCAAGTGGCGCACTTATTATCAGCGCGGCCACAGCAAGATTTGGTACACCCGCGACAACAACGTCATTCTCGATCGGTTCGCACTTGCGCTCGACGTGACCGGCAATCCGGCAGCGGGCGGCATCGCCGGCGTGGCGACGGGCGCGCCGATCTGTCGATCGACGCTGGCCAACAGGTCCAATGGCTGCGTGCCGCTGAACGTCTTCGGCGAGGGGTCGTTGGGCGCAGCGGCGATCGCTTATGTCACCGGCGAGGACAGTGGATTCCGCACGCGGCAGGATCTCGACGTCTACCAGCACGTCTGGTCGATCGACGGACAATATAGTCCCTTCTCGACCTGGGCGGGGCCGGTCTCGATCGCGGCGGGCTTCGAATATCGCAAGGAGTCCTTCTCGGCGACCGCCGATCAGCTCTCGATCGATTCACGCTGGAATGTCGGCAATTTCAAGCCCGGCGCCAACAACTACAACGTCAAGGAATTCTTCGGCGAAGTGCTGGTACCGCTCCTGAATGAGTCGCCGATCGGTAGCCTCGAGATGAACGGCGCCGTACGGCGGACCGATTATTCGACCAGTGGCGCCGTAACGACGTGGAAGGTCGGCGGCACCTATGGCGTCGGCGATCTGACGCTGCGCGCCACGCGCTCGCGGGACATTCGGGCGCCCAACCTCAACGATCTCTTCGCGCCCACCAGCCAGTTCGTGAACGCGTTCCTCGATCGCAGCCAGCCCAACAGCCCCATGGTGCCCAACATCACCCTGAGCGGGGGCAACCCCAATTTGACGCCCGAAATCGGCGACACTTGGACCGCTGGCGGCGTCTATCAGCCCGAGTGGTTGCGCGGCTTCAGCGCGTCGGTCGACTGGTACAAGATTGACATCCGTGACGCCATTTTCGGAGTCGGCGGACAATTGCTCATCGACCTTTGTTATGGCTTCAATCGGCCGGTGAATTCCGCCGCCTGCGATTCCATCGTGCCGGTACCGGGTGCAGTAGGCCTGGCTGGCGCAACCCTCTTCACCAGCGGCATCAACGCCCAGAATGTTGCCGTGGAGGGAATTGATTACGAGCTTGGTTATCGCACCGACCTGAGCAGGATCATGGACAAGCTGCCGGGCTCGCTCAACCTTCGTCTGCTGGTTTCGCAACGGCTGAAGGACGAGACGAATCTCCCCGGCGAAGACCAGCCGCCGACCCTGGGGACGTTCAACAGCCTGAAATGGCGTGGGTTTCTGAACACCACTTATGCGGTGGGGCCGAGCCGCACGACCCTCACGACACGCTATCTCGGTTCGGGTACGATCACGAATCAGCCCGAAACGAGCCGCACCGGAATTCCCGCGGCGTTCAATCGTGTCGATGCGGTGTGGTATTTCGATCTGGCGCAAAATTACGACGTCAAGATTGGCCGCCGTACCATCACGCTCTTCGGCGTGGTTGAAAACCTCTTCGACCGCGACCCCGAGCCGATCCCCAGCAGCGGCACGTCCTTCGGCACTTCGCCCATTTATGACCTGCTCGGACGAAGCTACCGGGCCGGGTTCCGGTTCAAATTCTAACAGTCGTGGCGGCGATGGCGGGAGTATGAACACGCGCCATCGCTGCTCCATTTGTGACCATGCAAAAGGCCCGTGCCGGTGGATCCGGGCACGGGCCTTTTCTTCATGATTGCGTCGGGACAGTCGCCTATTTACGCGTCGAATTTCGTTTCGCGGCGTTGGCCCAGCATCATGCGCCCTTCGAGGCGATTGCAGAGCGCGCCGTAATAATCAAACAGGAAGCCGTAGTCGTCGCGGTCGTCGGGCAGGCTGAACTTGTCGCGGATGGTTCGCGCGACGGTGGCAATCGCGGTCGGCTCTTCCTCGCGCAGCACGCGCTCGAGTGTCTGTAGCTCGAGGATGCCGTAATGGCGCAAGGCGGGTTCGGGGAATATGCGCCGCGGTGCCTGCGTGGCAAAGGCCAGATCATCGTTCAGGGTCGTCTTCCTGACCTGGATCACCCAAGTGCCCGCGACCAGGTCACCGACCCG